>NZ_JCACKM010000006.1:0-2420 GCF_059505385.1 Desmonostoc vinosum | reverse complement strand
ATTTAATGCTTTGAGTGATGCAGTGATTGAGATTACTGGTTATCAAGGTAGCTTAGTTGATTTAGCGATCGCATAACCGAGATTACTAATCATAAAAGTAGCTGAGTTGAGTTAGCGATCGCATAACTCTAATCCTTGTAATTCAGATTACTTCTCAATACATATTAATTCGTAATAATAGTTAATATGCATTGAAAAGTGGTTATTCCATCAACAATAGCTTCTCAACTAGAATCAGTTGTCAAATTTGGTACTAGTAAAATATAGCCAATCATAGTAATGTGTCATTAAAATAGCTGGCAAAAAACCAGACAAATACTTACTATGAAGGTAATGTGATGACCTCTCTCACAAACTATACATACGATGCTAATGGTGTACTCAAATCCCAAAATGTAGACAACAACACAGATGGGACAATAGATTCAGTTATTACCTATAGATATCAACTGACATCCTATACATTTGACAACAACGGTGACGGCATCACTGATAGGGCCCAAACCTTTGTTTATAATACCAACCGCAAACTAATATCCAGAAGCTATGACAACAACGGTGATGGCATCGCTGATTTTATCGAAACTAGGACTTACGATCTTAGAGGCAACAGAACATCTCTAAACAATGACAACAATGGTGACGGCATCGCTGATTTTATCTATACCTATACTTATGATGTTAATAACAACAAAATATCTACTATCGTTGACTACAACGGTGACGGTATCGCTGATTACACCACTTATGAAGCCAATAGCAACCTGACAAACTATAGCGTAGACTATAACGATGATGGCATTGACGATATTGTCCAAGTTGTAACTTATGATGCTGACGGCAACCAAATATCCAGATACTATAAAAGCAACACTTATACTTCTTCCTCAACCTATACCTACGATGCTAATAATAGATTGACATCTGCAAAGACTGACGATGATGGTGACGGCATTGCTGATTATGTTCAAAACTATACCTACGATGACAATGGCAACCTCATATACAGAAGCGATGACTACAACGGTGACGGCATCGCTGATTTTATCCAAACTTGGACTTATGATGCCAACGGCAAACTGACATACTATGGCCGTGACAACGCCGTCACCGTTGTTGTTGATTACAGCGAAATCAGAACTTATGATGCCAACGGCAAAGTAACATACTATAGCCGTGACTACAACGGCGATGGCATCCCTAATTATATCAGAACTTTCACTTATGATGCTAACGGCAGAGTGTTAACAGATAGTATTTACAAGAACGGCGACAGCATTCTTGATGTTTTCTATACCTATATTTATGATGCCAACGGCAAGGTGATATCCTATAGTGTTGACAAAAATAGGGATGGCATCTTTGATTCTGTTGAAACTAAAGCTTACGATCTCAACGGCAAAATCACATCTTATAAATTGGACAAAAACGGCGACGGCACCATTGATTTCGTTGAAACTAGAACTTATAGTGCTAGCCGTAAACTGACATCCTATCGTCGTGACAATAACGGTGATAGCATCTGGGATTTTATAGAAATCAGAACCTATGATACTAATGACAGAGTAATATCGTTAAGCCGCAACAAAAAAGATGACGGTATTCCTGATGTAGTCAGAACCTATATTTACAATGCCAAAGGCAAACTGACATCCTATCAATTGGACGGTAATGGTGATGGCATCGCTGATTATATCAAAACCTATACTTACGACCCCAAAGGCAACCAAACATCCTATCAATTGGACGATAATGGTGATGGGGTTGCTGATTATAGCGAAACTAAAACTTATGGAAACACAAACGCTAGCTATGATTTCAATAACGATACTGTCATTGATGCGGTTGGTAATTACATTTTTGATTTTAGCGGCAAGCTGCTATCCCAAAAAATTGACAAAAATATCGATGGCATCGCAGATGAAACTATTACTTATAACTACAATACCAGTGGTCAGTTGATATCCGAACAACTCGACAAAAATTCTGATGGCATCATCGAGGCACTGACAACTTACAACTACGATGCAACTGGCAAACTCACCTCCGCTGAGATTGACAATAATAACGATGGTGTCGCTGATGCATTTGCCAGCTACGTTTATAATCAAGTAGGTCAACTTGTATCCAAAACTGTTGATGATCTAATTACAGGTTTAATTGTCAACGGTGGTAGCGGTGATGATGAGTTGAATGGTGATGCTGGCAATGACCAACTGTTTGGTAATGATGGGAACGATATCTTATCGGGATTAGCAGGTAATGACCTGATTTATGGTGGTATTGGTAATGATCAACTTTTAGGAAATGAAGGTAGCGATCAACTAATTGCTGGTGCTGGTAATGACCAACTGTTTGGTAATGATGGTAATGACCAACTGTTTGGTGATGATGGTAATGACCAACTATTTGGTGGTGCT
>NZ_JCACKM010000005.1:0-2430 GCF_059505385.1 Desmonostoc vinosum | reverse complement strand
GGGGGAACCCCCGCAACGTAGTGTCCTCCTCTGGGACGGGGGAGGCTAACGCCAACGGAGAGGATGTAAGACCAATTCGCGGACGCAAATCCAAGATGCGGCAATCTTCTGTGAAGTTGGAAGCTCACACTGTACCGTCAGGTCAGTGTGGGTAGTTCACTGATTTATATCTGTAGCTATGGGTAAATCTATCCAAAATTGGCTACCCTGTCTAGGTTGGGATTCTACACCAACTTGCCCACCCATACGCTCGACCCCCTTCCGCACGATCGCCAAACCGATTCCTGTACCTGGATAAACTTCGCTACCATGTAAGCGCTCAAAAACATTGAAAATATTTTTCTGATATTTGGCTTCAATGCCAATGCCATTATCTACTACCCATAGACGAATCAATTCATTCTTTTTCTCCGTCCATACTTGTACTTGGGGTGGAACTCCTGGTGCCACAAATTTGATGGCATTGGTTAGTAAGTTAGTAATAACTTGAATCAAAACTGTGCGATTTCCCATTACTTCAGCTAAAGGTTCTGCCACTTGCACGCTCGCCTGTTGTTGCCTAAATTCTAGTTCTAATTGTCTGAGAATTTCTGCGATTAATAAAGATAAGTTAATTGGTTGCAAAGGCATTTCTGTACGGCTGAGCCGACTGTATGTAAGTAGGTCTTGAATCAGCTTATCTGCTTGCTGTGTACTTGTAATAATGTACTGCAAATAGTTTTGTTGGCGCTCAAGATTAAATTGCTCACGTTGGTTCTCTAATAAGACTGAACTAAAGCCTTGGATAGCACGTAATGGTTCTTGAAGATCGTGCGAAATTGAGTAAGCAAATGCTTCCAAATCTTGATTGGCAAGTTCTAATTTTTTATTTGTTTCGGCTAAGTCTCGATTTGCTGCTTCTAGTTGAGCAGTACGTTCTTTAACTCGTTCTTCCAAAGTTTGGTTAAGTTGCTGAAGTTCAATGTCGGTTTGTTTGCGTGCTGTAATATCTTCAATTAAACCATCTAGCACCTGTTCTCCTTCAATTTGATTCAAGGTTGTGCTTAATGCTACCCAAATGAGCGTTCCATCGGCGCGGTGCAACTGTAATTCGTCCTCTTGCTGTTGGGGTGATGGCTGTTTTTGTAACATTCGGTAATACTCTTGAATATTCAAGAGATTCATTGACGAAGCTTGAGTTAGGGAATCAACACCTAATAATTCCAGAAACGCTCTGTTGCATTCGATGAAGCTACCATCTGAGTAAGCGCGAAAGATACCTACCTTTAATTGATTGAGTAAACCTTGAAGGCGAATTTCTAAAAGAGTAGCTCGGCGTTTGATTTCTGCTCGTTCTAGAGCAACTTTGACAGCAGCTGGTATACGAATATAGCGGTTAGGTAATTTGAGGACATAATCATCTAACCCAGATTTCATTGCTTCTACAGCGATTTCCTCACTGCCTGTGTTAGTAAACATAATTACTGGACAGTTGGGATAACGCTGTTTGATAGTGTGTAAAACTTCTAATCCGTTACTCCAGCGCAGTTGGTAGTCAGTAATTACCAAATCGAATTTACCCTCAGCTACAGCTTGAGCCAAACCTTCTGGTTCTCTAATTTCTTGTATGTGGAGTTGAGAAAATTCTCTTTGCAATTGCCGAATTACCAAAGCGCGATCGCTCGGATTATCATCAATTACAAGGATGCGGATTTCTTGAGTCATTGATCCCGTTGAGATTAAAAATGGCTTTTGGCAGAGCAATCCAAAAGCGACTACCTTGATCTGGCTGTGACTCTACCCCAGATCTACCGCCCATACGCTCTAGACCTTTGCGAACAATGGCTAAACCAATGCCCGTACCAGGGTAAGTCTCATTACCATGCAATCGCTCAAAGACACGAAAAATGCGCTCCTGGTGTTCGGGCGCAATGCCAATACCGTTGTCCACAATCCATAACTGTATCCAATCTTGTTGCTTTTCTGCATAAATGTGTATTTTTGGTTGTATTTCTGGCTGGACAAACTTGATCGGTTTATGCAGCAGAGATTGTTGAATAGCGATCGCTAATTGGTCAGTTACCTCTGTGGCAATTTCTAAATCTTCTTGAGTAAATGCCGCAGTTTGAGGGGAAAAGAGAATGAGGTTGCCAAATCGCTTGTAAAATCAAACGGTTCCACGCTGTTTGCTGCAACTTAATTTGGCTTAAGCGTTTTTGCTGACTTAAATTGTCTAAAATTAAACTAGTTAGCTCCTCAAAAGCAGTATCAATGGTAGAGTTAGCTTGCTGGTAGGGTTCGAGAAATTCCCGACAACAGCAACAGCAGGATAATCGGTAAAGCGATCGCACTAGTTAATCTACGCCTAAATACGGCTTGAGTAATTTGTAACAAGGGAATTCGTAATTCGTAATGACGCGACGCTCCTGTGTCGCTCTAAGCGAAGCTATG
>NZ_JCACKM010000004.1:0-69461 GCF_059505385.1 Desmonostoc vinosum | reverse complement strand
GCTACGCTATCGCTACCGCTGACGCTCGTACCTCGCTACCGCTTCGCTAACGCTATCGATCACTCGCTACCACTAACGCTAACGTAATTCGTAATTAACGAAGGTAGGAGGCGAGGTTTTAGACCTGATTGTTTCAATAATACAAAAATGTCATTCTGAATTTAACTGAGAATGACATTTTTGTAAATAAATTTTTAGTAACTGATTACTGCTGCATTGAAGGTGCAGGAAAAATTCTACTGAAGATGGGAATACGTGGTTCAGGCTTTTTGACGGCTACATCGCTGTTAGAAGCAGAGGAGTTACTATCTACTTGAGAAAGTATAGGTAAATCTTTATTAGTATCATTACCAGAGTTTGTCACTTCTGTAACTGGAGATGAGTTTAAAGATTTGGGATTATTGCTACTTTTTTCATTTAACTCTGTGGGAGTTTGAGCTTGGCATGGAGAAATGAGCAAAGTTGCACTAGCTCCTAAGATAATCATAAAATTAAAAAAGTATTGCTGCATAAAATTATAATCTTTGTTAAAAAATACTAAACAATTGTGTTGTTATGCATGTAAAACTATTTTCTAATCAAAATATTTTTGATCGTCAATATATTTAACACAACAGTTAACAATTTACTGCTATAGATATTTATTTTAAAAGAGAAATATTACTGATTTTTTAAATCTTCGATTCTAGCTAAATTCAAATTAAATTCATGAAAACATTTAAAAGATATATAAATTTTTAACAAAGCCTGACTAAATAAAAGTGTAGGGATTGTAGGGATGTAGGGGATGCTTGGCCCCTTCCGAGATTTGAAAACACGCTCTAGTAAATCATTATTAAATAGCTTTGTATTTTTATATACTAAATTTTTTATTTAATGAAAAATTGTGTTCGTGAACACATTTAGAGTTAACTCAATTTCTATTCCTTTAGTAGTAGTGGTTTGATTCTTGTGATAGAAGTTATGTCAGAAAGTAACAGTTATTCTTTGAAAAAATAGCGCTAATTATCGCAAACATCAAGAAATTGAGGAGTGACAACGCGCTTAGACAACAGTGATATTTGAAATCTGAAATTATACTAAGGTATGGCTCGCTAATCCACAATAATAAATGTGCCTTTCTAAAGTTTTACGGCTAGCAATTGCAGCCCAAACAGAGGGTCATTTTGTCACTCAGTAGCTTCAGGAATACTGCAATTGAGCCAAAAATTTATTTAGTAGATTTTTTTGTTCAACCTCTGCAAACAAGTAGCGGGAATTTAAGGTGAACATAGAACAATTTATCCAACGTACAGAAGCATTGCACAGGCGTTTAACAGATTTATACCAAACTGCTAGTGTTTTGCCTTGGATACCTCTAGATTTATTGCCGCAAGCTTTCAAGGAACTTTATAGCACATCAAGGATGGTACAGTTAGCGGCAGAAGAATTGTATCAACAAAACGAAGAACTAATACAAACTCGAAATTTACTAGAAGCAGAACGTCAACGCTATCAAGATTTATTCGAGTTTGCTCCAGATGGCTATTTAGTAACCAATGCAGAAGGCATAATCCAAGAAGCTAATTATGCGGCAACGAGATTACTCAATATTTCAAAACATTTTTTGGTAGGCAAACCAATAATTAACTTTGTCTGTTTAGAAGAACGTCAGCAACTCCGCCGAGAACTTGTTCAGCTATCACAATCGGACAGAATTCGAGAATTAGTAATGCGCTGGCAACAACCCCGGAGTGAACCTTTAAATGCAGCTTTGACAGTGGCTGCTGTTCGCAATCAACAGGGTAAAGCTATCTCTTTACACTGGCTAATGCGTAATATTGCAGAGCGTGAGCGATCGCAATCACCAGTCATCAAGAATGACAACGATTTCATCCAAGACCGCCCTCTACATAAACATTCTAGAGGAGAGATTATTCCTCTAAGTCCATTAGAAATTTACTATGTTTGTCAAGGCTGGGTCAAGCTAAGTACATTTTGCGAAACAGGTGAAGAAGTTTTGATTGGGTTGGCAACAACAGGAATGGTTTTTGGTTCTAGTATGACCTCTCTAAATATTTACCAAGCAACAGCCCTCTGTAATGTTGAATTAGTATCAATTTATGTAGCAGAGATAGCAGCTTCTTCTACACTGAGCCATATTCTTTTACCAAAAATTAATCAACGTTTACAGCAAGCAGAATCTTTTTTAGTCATCTCTGGTAGGCGACGAGTACAAGATCGTTTGTATCATCTATTGGAATTTTTAAAACAGGAAGTTGGTGAAACTTTTTCAGAAGGAGTTCGCCTCAATATTCGCTTTACTCATGAAGATATTGCTAGTGCTTGTTGCACTACAAGAGTGACGATTACGCGATTAATGGGCAAATTACAACAACAAGGTATTATTAGCGTTGACTCAAAAAAACATATTATTTTTAAGGGAGTGGGGAGTAGGGAGTAGGGAGTAGGGAAGAAATAGACTTATCCGACTTTTTTGCCGACTTGAACCGACTGACAAATGACTGAGCGATCGCTTAGGCTATTGGGCATAGAGATAAAAGTAATGTCAAAAATATGCCTAATGTTATCAGTCCATTTACAGAAAATTTGGCAGATCAAACCTACTCTCAGCCCCATCAATCTCAAAACCAGCATCGTATTCGTTTCCTTGTAGATCAATATCTTGGAATTGAAAAACTACATCAACGCTTGCAAGATTTACCATTACAATTTCAAAATCCTCAACAGCGTCCTTGGAAACTGATTGATTGGAAAGCAATTAACCTGAATCAAATTATCGGTATAAATTCAGAGATATTTCTATCTATTCTTGTAGGTGCAATAGATACAGAAGCACCCATTCGCGGCTATACTCAAACAAGTCGCCAGTATTTAGAAAGATTGCATCCTCAGATGGCGCGTTTTGTCGGTGGCACAGTTGGCGAAGATGGTAACTTGCTAGAACTGGGTTTATGGGAAAAAGAAGAACGTCAACATACTCCCGCTTTACTCAAAGTTTACAGCCAATTAACAGGCGAGAAAATTACTCCAAAACTTCGTACAGTCAGAGGGTATCTTCCCACTAACGATCCTTATCAAGACTTATATCGCCACGGCTTACACCGTGTTGCTACTGAGTACGGTGCAACTTGCCTATATCTGTGGTTAATGGCCCATACCACTGGCGAACTTGCTGATGTTTTCGAAGAACTAGCCCAAGATGAAATCAACCACATGGCGAAATTCTGGGGATTTGGGGTTTGGGCTTTCCCTGAAATTTCCTTAGTACAAATTGGTCGCACATTAATCAAAACGCGATCGCAAAATTATCAACGCAATAACCTAATTCGTACCCTACGCCGCATGATGGGGACACTTAATTGGCATTCTTGGTCTTTGAATAACAAAGTTACTTTATTATTCACTTTTACTTACGTAATGCATCGTTTGTGGAGTTGGAATAGCACTCTCACACCAAAGTATTTACAAGATTTATTCGTAATTCGTAATGACGCTCGTACCTCGCTCTAAGCGAAGCTATGCCGTAGGCTTTACGCTACCGCTACGAAGCGCGTAATTCGTAATTAATATATCCGTTGAGAGGCTTGTTTTCAAGAAGCTTTCAATACTTTACTCTGTTTTTTAAACAATACTCACTTGGGCAACTTAGTATCATTAGTCATTTGCGAAGGACAAATGACTAATGACCAATGAAAAAGGAGAAATGACAAATGACAAATAATAAAAAACAACTTTTAGCATTACCTACAGACTTAAACCCTCAATACTTACCGCAACATGTAGCTGTGATTATGGATGGTAATGGACGATGGGCAAACAGTCGAGGTTTACCACGTATTGCTGGACATCGCCAAGGAGCAAAGACACTCAAAGAATTGTTGCGATGCTGTAAAGATTGGGGAATTAAAGCACTTACAGCTTACGCTTTCTCGACTGAAAATTGGCGGCGTCCCACCGAAGAAGTGGATTTTTTGATGCTTTTATTTGAGCGATTGCTACGCCAAGAGTTAGCACAAATGCATCGTGAAGGAGTGCGAATCTCATTTATTGGGAATTTGTCAGCTTTACCTGATTCTTTACAAGTTCAAATGCAGCGCTCAATGTTAGAAACGTTAAATAATCAGGCAATTCACTTTACTGTTGCAGTCAATTACGGCAGTCGTGATGAAATTATTAAAGTCTGTCGTCAATTGGCCAAATTAGTGCAGCAAGGAGAACTTAGCCCCGAACAAGTGAATGAAAGTATTGTAGAAAAACACCTTTATACAGCAGATATCCCAGAACCAGATCTGTTAATTCGTACTAGTGGTGAAATGCGGTTGAGCAATTTTCTCTTGTGGCAAATGGCGTACACAGAAATGTATTTTACTGATATTTTCTGGCCGGATTTTGATAGAGCGGCATTTTATCAAGCATTGTTAAGCTATCAAGGACGCGATCGCCGTTTTGGTCAAGTTAAACCTTCACTCTCAGCTTAGTGCTGGAAAATAAAACTTACTTGTATGATTGTGATTAGAGTTCCTCTTCAGCGATATCATGAGCGAATTACAAACAAAATTACCTAGTGATACCTGGGTAACAGCAACTTGGGATAAATACATCCAAGCGATCGCCAGTCCAATCTACGAAAAAGCCAAGTGCTACTATCACAATGGACAGATGAGGATTGAAATGCCACCAGTTGGAAATGACCACGCAAGCGACCACACAATAGTGATCTTTACTGTTAATCTGTTTGCCAGCGTTAAAGGTATTCCTCTAAATGGCAAGGATAACTGTACCTACCGCAAACCAGGTGTTAGTGAGGTTCAACCTGATATCTCTTATTACATTGGTGAAAACACCAATGTTGTTCCATATGGGACTTCAATTATCAATTTAGATATTTATCCCCCACCAGCTTTAGTAATTGAAGTTGCTAAGACTTCTCTAGCTGATGATAAAGGCGAGAAACGGCTCATATATGAAGATTTAGGAGTACAAGAATACTGGATTGTAGATGTTCAGAATGCTCAAGTGATGGCTTTTGCCATAGCAAATCAAGGTAGTAGAAGAATCACAGAATCTCAAGTATTGCCAGGATTAATAATTTCTCTATTAAATGATGCATTACGCCGAACTCGTCAGATGAATCAAAGTCAAGTTGGTGCTTGGTTATTAAGTCAATTTCAAGGGTAATCAGCAATCTTATGAGCAAATTACAAACAAAATTATCCAGTGATACCTGGTTAACAGCAACTTGGGATGAATACATTCAAGCGATCGCCAGTCCAATCTACGAAAAAGCCAAGTGCTACTATCACAATGGACAGATGAGGATTGAAATGCCACCAGTTGGAAATGACCACGCAAGCGACCACACAATAGTGATCTTTACTGTTAATCTGTTTGCCAGCGTTAAAGGTATTCCTCTAAATGGCAAGGATAACTGTACCTACCGCAAACCAGGTGTTAGTGAGGTTCAACCTGATATCTCTTATTACATTGGTGAAAACACCAATGTTGTTCCATATGGGACTTCAATTATCAATTTAGATATTTATCCCCCACCAGCTTTAGTAATTGAAGTTGCTAAGACTTCTCTAGCTGATGATAAAGGCGAGAAACGGCTCATATATGAAGATTTAGGAGTACAAGAATACTGGATTGTAGATGTTCAGAATGCTCAAGTGATGGCTTTTGCCATAGCAAATCAAGGTAGTAGAAGAATCACAGAATCTCAAGTATTGCCAGGATTAATAATTTCTCTATTAAATGATGCATTACGCCGAACTCGTCAGATGAATCAAAGTCAAGTTGGTGCTTGGTTATTAAGTCAATTTCAAGGGTAATCAGCGATATTATGAGCAAATTACAAACAAAATTATCCAGTGATACCTGGCTAACAGCAACTTGGGATGAATATATTCAATGACAAATGACAGATAATAAATGACCTAATGAAAAAATTTTTAGTATTCTGCTTTTGTATCTTTGCTGTAGTGCTAGTCATTGCTAGTTGCCAGCCAAATGTCGAGAGTAACAATGATGGTAAGATTATTGTCGCTTCTAAAGATTTTACTGAACAAGATATTTTAGGAGAACTTTTAGCACAGCAAATTGAGTCAACAACTAACTTAAAAGTTATACGTCGTCCTCGATTGGGTGGTTCTTTTGTTTGCCATAGTGCAATTACTGCTGGTCAAATTGATGCTTATATCGAATATACTGGCACTGCTTTTACTGGGATTTTAAAACAAAAAACAATTAATGATCCAAAAGTAGTTTATGAAAAATTAAAACAAGCTTATGCCCAGCAATTTAATTTAGAAATCATGCCAAGCTTAGGTTTTGAAAATACTTTTGCAATGATTATTCGAGGTGAAGATGCTAGGCGCTACAGCATTCAAACTCTCTCTCAAGCTGCCCAGTATACACCACAGTGGCGCGGCGGTTTTGGCTATGAATTTTTAGAACGGGAAGATGGTTTTGCGGGATTAGCTAAAACCTATGATTTACGTTTTGCTAAGCCGCCCCAAAATATGGATTTGGGTTTAATATATCGCGCTCTGCTGCAAAAACTAGTAGATATCGTAGCAGGTAATTCTACAGATGGGCAAATTTCACGTTTGGGTTTGGTAGTGCTGAAAGATGATAAACAATATTTTCCACCTTATGAAGCTGTGCCCATTGTTCGTAAAGAAACTTTGCAAAAATACCCAGAATTAAAAATAGCGATCGCTCAACTTGCCGGAAAAATTTCTGCTGATGAAATGCGACAATTAAATAACTTAGTTGAAGGAGAATTCAAAGACGTTAAAGACGTTGTTCGCAAGTTTCGCAAAGATAAAGGATTAGATTTAAAGTAGAGAATGGAAAATTGGCAATTGGGAATAGAATTAGAGTTTTGACGCTGTTGATTAAATGTAGTAAAACGAGCCTATTTTAGTGAGGTAGTATCAATTATGAATACTAATTTTCTCAAAGTCCTCAAAACATCCGTTCAAGCTTCTATTGTTGGCTTATGTATTTCTCATGGAAGCGTTTTTTCTCAAACATTAAATCTCTCACCTAACTTGATTGGTTTTAATTCTCCAGCAGGCGAAAAACTCTTAATTGACAGTAAATCAAGAGCAGACTTTTTTCCGTTGAGTATGCAATTTATTACCCAAAATAATCAAGCATATTGCGGTGTTGCTAGTAGCGTCATGGTGCTAAACAGTTTACAGATTCTTGCACCAGAAGCACCACAGTATAAGCCATATAGAGTTTTTACTCAAGAAAATTTTTTCAACAATGAAAACACCAAAAAAGTTATTACTCCTGAAGTTGTTTCTCGTAAAGGCATGACTCTAGAGCAATTAGGAGGGTTGTTAGCAAGTTATGGTGTGCAAGTCAAAGTTTACCACGCTGCCAATACTAATTTAGAACAGTTTCGTCAATTAGCAGCAGAAAATTTAAAGCAATCAGGAAATTTTATTTTAATTAACTATTTACGAAAAGAAATAGGTCAAGAAAGAGGGGGACATATCTCTCCCATCGCAGCATATAATGAACAAACAGATAGATTTTTAATTCTCGATGTTTCCCGTTATAAATATCCGCCAGTTTGGGTAAAAACTGGAGATTTATGGAAAGCAATGTCAACTACTGACTCAGAATCTGGTAAAACACGCGGTTTTATATTTATCAATAAAGGTTCATAGCTTAAAATTTGTATAGTCAAGATTATATATAGCAATCCTATGTTGTTGTTCTAAAGTTATGCCAGGATCGATCAACGGTAATGAAACTCGACCTCTGTTTCTAAAATCTTGATGTCGTATTTGCCAAAGAAATCGTGACCTAATAATCCAAAACCTGCTTTTGGTGCGATCGCAACTTCAATATTATTAGCTGTAATTTCACCCACTGCCAGAGATTTTACCTTGCCAGTAGAAAATTGTACTCGACTACCATCGGCAATTTGGGCTTGCAGTATACCTGTAGTTTTAAGTTTGAGATTACTCGCCATTTCTTGTGTAATTACAGTACTGCTAGCACCTGTATCTAAAACCATCTCGAAGGTTTGTTTGCCATTGAAGGTGACATCAATCAGTGGAGTATTACCAATACGGCGTTTGATGGGAACCCGAAATACTCTACTATCTGAAGATGTTGTGCGGCAAAGTTTTCTCAAGCTGATAGTTCTTCCAGAAGATGTCACCATAAAACATGTTCCTGGGTCTTCAGCTTTTGCCCAATGCGACAATAGGAAAAATCCCAGTATTGGCATCACTGCTATCAGCAATAAGTTACTAATTTTAATCCCAAACTTCCAAGCATATTTCATAAAAGTTTTGGTTATTTTAGTATTAATAAAATATATTTTAAACCGATGTAAATGCCTCTGATGACAAAGGCGTAAAGCTAATAAATGACAACTATATTTTGAAAGTTTTTAATACTTTTTACTATGTATTTGTCTACTTTTTTTAGATAGAATTAACTTTTGATATTTATATTCTATCCGTATTTACTGATAGGTAAAATAAAGATTAAGTAAAGAGACGATGAAACCACGGATGGCAGAATTTAGCAGTAATATTGTGTTCGCTTGAAAACTTATCGTTATGACTGACGCGGGGATGCAGAGAAACTTTAATCACAAGTAATTACTATAACTTGATATAAAATGCGATCGCATCAGAGTTCTAGCCGATAATTCTAGAATTCAATTAAATCTACAAGGAGAATCATCTTGTTTAGCATGTGGCAATTTTTTTGGCGTTACGCACAGCGCAGGACACAATATCTCGTCTTCGCAATCGTTGGATGTCTTGCTTTAGTGAGCATAATTAGCTTTGGGGCAATGCATGTTTTAGCTCAACCTGCAAATACCTCATCTAAACATCCAGCCATACTCGCCCTGAAAGCGCCAAATTTGGGGCGACACTTTCAAGATTTGGGGTTTGAAGGCTCAATCTTGATTTACGACTCCAAAAACAACCGCATCTACGAACACAATTCTCAGCGTAATGCAACTGCGATCGCACCAGGTTCGACATTCAAAATTTTTAACGCTCTAGTGGCTTTAGAAACAGGTATAGTCCCTGATGATGTAGCAGTTCTCACTTGGGACGGGATTCACCGAGAGATTGATGCTTGGAACCATGATACAAACTTGCGTCAAGCCTTTAAAGATTCAACTGTTTGGTTCTACCAAGTCCTAGCACGAAAAGCTGGACATGAGCGAATGCAGCAATTAATTAACAAAGTCGGCTATGGTAATCGTCAAATTGGCACAGTCGCAGAGATTGATCGTTTTTGGTTGCAAGGGCCATTACAAATTACACCCAAACAGCAGATTGAATTTTTGCAACGGTTGTATGCAGGCAATTTACCCTTTTTGCAACGGACAATGAATTTGGTAAAAGATATTATGGTACGTGAACAAACTCCAGACTATGTACTGCGAGGTAAGACAGGATGGTTAACAAGTATCAAACCAAATTTTGGTTGGTTCGTAGGTTATTTAGAACAAAATAAAAACATTTACTTTTTCGCAACAACCATTGATATGCATAAAGCAGAAGATGCACCTGCCCGTATTGAGATTACACGACGCAGCCTAAAAGATCTGGGCTTGCTTTGACTTCTAAGCGCTAGGAGGCAGAGGAGCAGGGGGCAGTAATTAGAGACAACAAATTATTTGTATTAAGTATTTCTTAACCTTATGAAATATGGGGTTCCAGCACTACCAATAAACTCTTTAACATCAAATAAGCAGAAGTTCCCCCTGGATCTTGATGTCCAATACTCCGCTCTCCTAGATAGCTAGCCCGTCCTTTCTTGGCCAACATGGGTATTGTATCTTTCATCGCCGCTTCTGCGATGGCTACTGTTTGCTGCAAGGCTGCAAGCGTACCTTTATCCTCGCTTAAAGCCTGTGCAAAAGCTGCCACAGCAGGGGATAGCACATCTACCATTGTTTTATCGCCCAGTTGTGCTTTACCACGCTGAAGTACGCCGTCTAAGCCAGCCTGGAGTAACTCTAAGGTGTCTTGTGCTGTCAACTCTTGCTTAAGCGTAGCTACGGTGCTAGCTCGTAGAAACCATGTGCCGTACAGTGGCCCACTAGCACCACCGATAGAAGAAATAAGGGTCATGCTCACGGTTTTTAAAATGCTGCCGATATCTTGATCTGCAACGTTCGGTAACTGAGTGATTACCTTTTTAAAACCACGATCCATATTAATACCGTGGTCAGCATCACCGATCGCAGCATCTAATTCTGTCAGATATTCTTTATTTTGCTCTATCTCGGCTGCAAAGGTCTGCAACCATTGTAAAATCTGCGCTTGATTCACCATATTTAGGGAGTAGGGAGTGGCTCTTATGGGTAGGTTTTTTAGATTTCGCGTTTTGGTTGACGCGTTTTGGTTGACGCGGGGACGCGGGGACGCGGAGAAAGATTTTGGAACGAAAAAATAGGTTTTTTCAGACTGAATATGAAAAACCTACCCTTGAAAGGTAGGGAGTGGGGGAAGATGTGGTTCGACTCCGCAGTAGTTGAATCTCGACTTCGCTCGATTACCGCGTAGCCGAAACTCACCAACCGGGGGATAAGGCAGGAGAGTAAATAATTACGAATTACGAATTACGTTAGCGCAGCGGTAGCGAGGTACGAGCGTCAGCGTTAGCGACGCAGGAGCGTCGCGTCATTACGAATTACGAATTATTCTCAAATTCCCCAGCGCCAACTTGGCGTTTTAACTGGTGCATCCCACAACCGGATGAGTTCATCGTCCAACTTGAGTAAGGTAATTGAGCAACCTTGCATTTCCAAAGATGTGATGTAAGGCCCAATCAAGTTCCGCACGATTTGCAGCCCTTGCTGTTCGCAGATTTGCGATAGTTTGCGATAAACAAGATACACCTCAGCAAGCGGAGTTCCACCCATACTATTGACAAAAGCTAATATGCGATCGCCTTTTTGCAATGGTGGGTCTATCAATTCTACATCTATCCATTCTCCTTGATTTTCATCCCACTCGCGGACTGTACGCCTGTAGGATACATCCTCAATGATTGAGTGCGTCAAAATTTCTGTAATTTCATCTACTAGTTTTATATATGTGCGTTCTCTGCCTGGTTCCCCGTGAATACCGATGCCCAATTCAATTTCGCGATCGCTTAATTCAAATGTTGGTGTACCTTTAGCTGGTACTGTACAAGAAGTGAGAGCAATTCCCATGCTCCGCCCGTGCAAATTTACCCGACGACACAATTCTGCAACTTGTGATAAATCATACCCTTGTTCTGCGGCTGCACCACAAATTTTTTCCGCTAGAACCGTCGTTCCTACACCCCGACGACCTTGGGTATAGAGGCTGTCTTTGACTGCAATATCGTCATCAATCAAGATATTCAGTACTCGGATGCCTTCACTACGGGCTAATTCGGTTGCCATCTCAAAGTTCATGACATCGCCGCTGTAATTTTTGA
This sequence comes from Desmonostoc vinosum, assembly GCF_059505385.1. NCBI lineage: Bacteria > Bacillati > Cyanobacteriota > Cyanophyceae > Nostocales > Nostocaceae > Desmonostoc > Desmonostoc vinosum. The sequence continues at coordinate 57,992 of NZ_JCACKM010000004.1, read as the reverse complement.
CGATATAAAGGATACCTGCACCACCATCAACTTGCTTGGCTGCTGCTAGCATTTGGTCAGGGGTAGGTGAAGTAAAAACCTCTCCAGGACAAGCTGCATCTAACATTCCGTGACCAACGAAGCCCGCGTGCATTGGCTCGTGACCACTGCCACCACCAGAAATAATTGCTACTTTCCCTGGGATAAGTGGAGTGGCTCGATAGACGAAAGTAGGGTCATAGTTGACTTTAATTAAATCGGCATGAGCTGCCGCCATACCTTGCAGACTCTCCCGCACAAAGTCTTCTGGCTTGTTGATCAGCTTTTTCATGGTTTGGTGTTAGAGGGGTCTACAAATACGATATAGGAATTTGCAACGCAGAGGAGCGCGGAGGTACGCAGAGTTGTTAATAAGCTACTGCTTTGCCTGCGGGTTTACGACTATCGTTAGTACCGTGGAGTAGTTTGGTGTTTGAGTCTACAGCAGTCCTAAATCATTCATTAAAAATGGAGTGACTCTGTGTTTTTGCATCAAAAAATTTGTAGAATAGCAATTACTAATAATTGCTATTCTACAAATTATAAATCAGCTATTTGAGTATTTGCTTATGCAGGAATCAACACTGTGTCAATAACATGAATAACACCGTTATCAGTAGCAACATCTGGTGTGGTAACGGTAGCATCATTAATTTTTACACCATTAGATGCATCGATTTTTACGTCAGTGCCTTCAACAGTGGTAGCTGACTTTAGCTTCACCACATCTTTTGATAGTACTTTACCTGAAACAACATGATAGGTCAGGATTTTGGTGAGTTGTGGAATATCGTTAAGCAGTGCGTCTACTGTACCTTTTGGTAGCTTCGCAAATGCTTCGTCAGTAGGTGCAAAAACTGTAAATGGGCCAGCACCCTTGAGTGTATCTACTAAATTAGCAGCTTTAACTGCTGCTACTAGAGTGTTAAATGAACCAGCATTTACAGCGGTATCAACGATGTCAGCCATATGTCTTGGAGGTTTTTGTATATTTCACTACAAAGTTAAACCTATTTCACATAAATAGTATCTACCTTTAGACAGGTTAGATTGTTTTTATTGAATAGAAAATCTAATTAACAAATTTAACCTTACCTTATTTTTTTATTTACCAAACGATAAGTATTTATGTATAATACTCAAAATAAATATAACTATTTAATTACATAAGCGTTACATATAGCATTTGTTTAAAACGATGATTATAAATGATCCTCGTTTGCCTGTGGTGAATAAATGCCATTGACGTTTAGTTTAATAAAGCTATCAAAGGCATACCATGCCAACACATACCAAGGAATAACCTCAAATTGCAAACCCCTAATTGCTAGTTGCCGAACAGCCAGGATACTTAATCCCATAGGAAAAAGAAAGCGCAAATCAACTACACTATTAGTGGCTTGTTTGACTTGTCTATTCAAATCAATAACTGCATTCGATAAACTCGCAGCAGCTTCGGTATTACCCACAGTAATATCGGTAAAAATAATTCCTAAATCTTGTAGAGCGGTTAGTAAATTTTTTAAATTGCTGCTTTTACTATCATAATTAATCACAATACTACCATGGTCGATATTAGTACGTACCTGATTGATATGTGGTTGCGCTTCTAAAAGGTTAACAATGTGTTGTATTTTTTTGCTTTGACGATCAGGTCGAGCAATTCTTAACCGTAGTCTACCTGGAGTGTCACTGACAATTTTTGTAGATATGGAATTGTCAAGTTTGCTGAAGTTTGTTTGCTTCATATTTTTGACGCTCCTATTAAGACTACTATTATTATTTTTCAATATATCTATTCTCTCAATCATATTTTTTAAAGCTATTTATCAACAAAATATAGGACTCATATTTGATTTGGTCTAGATTAGATACCCGACTTCGTCAAGAAGTCAGGTATCTAGTAACCTAGCAACTATGCAACTATCTAACTGCTTGTCTCTATGCACCGTTATCTGTTGAAGTATCAACAGGAGTGCTAGCAGCTTCAAATGCAGGGTGCTTATCTTCAGCTATTTCGGCTCTGGCTTCAGCTACCATATCTTCCCAGGTTTCGCCAAGTTCGGCAAAGGCTCCTTTGCTTTTTTCATAGGCGACAAGTCCACCTTTGATGATTGTCTTGGCGATGGGTTTACCAATTCCAGCCACAATGGGAAGTACAATAGGAGCTAGCAGAACTGCTCCAATACCGGCTACAATTCCGACTGGGCCGGCATCTTCAACGAAATCGGTGATTTTAGGTGCCATGAGTTAAATTACCTCCGTAAATTGGAACATGGGAAAGCTTTCAAAGGTACTCTACAAAAAATGACTAGCTCATCTTACTGATGGTAGAGTTTTAGAACAGGGAACAGGGAATAGGGTGAAATTCTTTTGTTATGTGACTTTGTTCTTCTAAAAATTTGTACTTTATTTACCTGCGATTTGCTGTATTTAGCGAAGGTTTCAGGATTGGACGCAACCCATTTACGCCTGCAACTACTGTTGAACCATTGTTGACTACTGTTGCTGCTAGGGGATTTAGACCAAACAAAACTGCGATCGCCATTGCTGCTAAATTAGGAATAGCAACAAGACCTGTGTTTTGATGAATCAATTGCTTGGCTTTGCGAGCAATCTCAATCGCCTCTAGTAAACCATACAAGTCATTCTGCATTAACACTACGTCTGCTGTTTCGCGGGCAATGTCGGAACCGTTGGCAAAGGACACGGAAACATCAGCGTATGCTAAAGCAGGCGAATCATTAATTCCATCGCCTACAAACGCAACTGTTTTACCTTGTTCGTGCAGTTCGCGAACAATCGCTGCTTTTTGTTCTGGAAAGGCTTCGGCGTGTGTGTGGGCTGGAGCAATACCTAGTTCAGCGGCAACAGTGTTGGCTGTTCGCTTGTTGTCTCCTGTGAGCATGTGGACTTCCACACCCTCAACCGCCAATAACTCGTTAATTACATGCCGACTTTCTGGACGAAGAATGTCTCTATATTTTATTTTACCTTGAAGTTGACCGTTGCTAGCTACATAAATCACTGAAGTTGCCCGTTGATGACGCCCGTTGAGTAGTTGCATATCAATGCCTTGCTGACGCAAAAAGCGATCGCTACCCACATATACAGTCTCACCATCAATTTCTGCTTGCACACCTAAACCCAGTTGATAGTTCCACTTACCACGAGTTGGAATAACTACTTGTTGTGCTTCGGCGTAACGAATTATTGCCTCAGCGACTGGGTGTGTTAAACGCTGTTCTGCAGCGGCTGCTAGTTCCAGTACTCGCAAGTCTGATGTTGCAGGATTGAGACTCTCGGCAGCAACAACTGTCACTTCTCCTTTAGTAAGTGTGCCTGTCTTATCAAACACAACTGTGTTAACTGCTGCTAGTTGTTCTAATGCCCGTCCACTACGGATGAGAATACCGTGTTTGGCTGCATAAGTAAGTGCCGCCAAAACTGTTGTCGGAATAGATACGCGAATACCTGTACATAAATCCAAGGTAAGGACACTAGCGGCTCGTGCTGGGTTGCGAGTTATGGCAAATACTGTACCTCCAAGTAGCAAAGTTGGTACTACAGCTGTTTCGGCAATTTTTGTGGCATAGTTCTCCATCCGGGTATCGTGGACAGGAGCTTCTTGCATTAACCTAATACTTTGTCCAGCACGAGTATCATTACCGACTCGTTCCGCCAAAATATAAATTCGTCCCTCACGCACCAAAGTTGAGGCAAAAACAGCTTGTCCTTTGCTTTTCAGCACTGGCATAGCTTCGCCAGTTAGTTTCTGTTCATCCAGCAGCGCTTTCCCCCGCATGATATTGCCATCAACTGGAACCTGTTCGCCAGGATAAACAATAACTGTATCACCGCGCTGTACTTCTTGAATGGCAATTTGTTGTTTGATGCCATCACGCTCAACCCAAACAAATTGTCCCAAGGAATTGAGTAAATCTAGAGTCTGCAATTTTGAAGAACGAGCGGTGCGATCGCGGATATTCTCGCCAATTTCAATTAAACTCAGCATCAGCGATGGCGTGAGAAAATGACCCTGGGCGGTAGTAATTACGATCGCCATCAGATCCAAAAAATCAATATTTAGCTTGCGCTGCGTTGTGATTCCCTCTAGCGCTCTTTGGAAGACGGGTAATGTCGCCAAGGCAATAGTTCCCGCCACCATTACAGGCGGAACGGAAAACCCTAATGGCCCTCCCAAGACAGCTAAACCAGTAGCCACAGCGGCAAGTTGCATCCCCGGCCAAAATGTATCTGTGTCCGTTGTTGGTGGCGATACCGATGAATTTTGAGCAGGGATGAGAACGTTTGCTACCTCATGGGCTGCTAAAAGTAGACGGATTAAATGCGATCGCATCTGTGTATCTGCAATTGCACTAGAGTTATAGGTAACTACTAGCGATGCAGCTGCAGATTTGAGCCGAACACTCGTGACGATGGGATCAGATTGGAGTAATGCTTGCAATCGGTTTGCATAGTCGGGATCAGAGCGTAACCGAGGCACACGCAACCGCACTCTTCCTTGAATTGCATGGACAACTTTGTAAGTAACTTTGGCTGTTTGTTTACTTAAGTATCCGTTGCTATTAGCTAGAGTAACTATGCCGTTCTGTTTTTTTACAGAATCTTGAGCAGATGCAATTGGGGATGGTGCTATTTGAGTACTGACTTTTGCCATTCTTTCTCTCTACATAAAGGGTTGTTACATTTGGTTTTTATTAATGGTTGGGGGTGGGCTTTGACTCCCTTCGGCTACGCTCAGGGCAAGTCGCTCAGCCCACGGGAGACTTAGCTAATCGCAAAATTATTGGTGTTTGCTAGAACTGCGGTTACATCACTACTAACAGATTGAATCAGAGACAAGTTGAGGCTCTGAGTTTGTATTTGGTTGTGGAATCGCCACTTCTGGGGTAACTCTATAGATTACCTTTGAAGGCTGCGTGCTGCGAGCGCTAGATTTATAAATTAGACACGATTCCTGCAAAATAGAACCTTCCATATATTTCCCTCCATGTTCTTCATTTTTGGAACCGTCTATAGAGGAAAGTTCGCCATGTAGGCTAAGGAATAAGACAAGGCCGAAGGCTTCATCTCAGCCCAGACGTGGGATGACGAGGATGAGAGGAAGTAGTTAACTAACTCTTGTTGCTGTTTTTGCTCCTTTATCTCTTCTTGCTCCCTCATCTCCCTCATCTCCCTCATCTCCCCTTGCTCCTCGACAGCAGGATTGATTTGCAACGCCAACTCCATAAGATTTACCCAATGGGAGATGCTCACCTCATGAGGATGATAGGCGATCGTGATCGATGCGGCATCATCATTCACACGTACACTAGTAACCTGGGGATCGGCTTTAATTAATCTCTCTAATCTTCGTGCATAAGCACGGTGTTGAGCGATTTGAGGTACATGAAAGCGCACTCGTCCAGGGAGGGTGTGAACAATGCTGTAGGTAACAGAAGTGGGAAGATTTGGAGATTGTTGTGGTGTTATCGTCTGTTGCTTCTGGTTTTCTTTGTTTTCTGAGTCTTCAGATGTGAGGATTTGCGATCGCGCAAAATCAATTATCCGCCGAGTTGTACCAGAAGTAATCATATAAACTGGGATCGCTGCCAAACCATTGATTCCCAATCCTCCTGTCACTGCTAATCCTGTCATCAAGGGGATAAAAGAAATAGACTGTTCTTTCCAAAAATCAAGGGATTTCCATGCAGCGAAAGGATCTGTTTTGCTGGTTGATTGCGCTGAAGTTTCCAGTGGGTGAATGCCCAATTGTTGCAGTAGTTCTATCACCTGCGGCAATGATACGCGATTTTCATCGAAGGTGACTATTATACTACCAGTTTGCTGATTAGTAGAAACTTCTTTTATCCCATGTTGTTGCCTTAAATATTGGGATATACTTTCCAATCTAGAATTCAAAGCACCTTCGCTCACACGAACTCGCACACGCTTTCTGGTGGCGTGAACTATTTGTAATCCCTCTGAAGGTAGTTGCACTTGTAACTGTGCAACCGTTGTGCTTGCATTTTTATTCAGTTTTACTTCATCGCTTTGGCGCTGAGTAAGGGTTAAGTCAGGAGACATATTTAGCTGCGGACTTAACCCATTGCGACTGCTGGTAGTATTGGTCATTTAACCGATCACTAAACCAAGGCAAAGGTTAACAATAGGTTAAATATAACTTAGGTATCAGTGTTGAATCTCATTCTTCGGAATTATTTTGGGTTAAGTGTTGTTAACTACTCGTTGTTGGTATTCCTGCTCGGTAATCATGTCGAGGTTGCTTTCTAGGCGGTCAACGAATACAATACCGTCGAGATGGTCGTACTCGTGTTGAAATATACGAGCCACAAAATCCGTTAATTCTCGCTTTTGTAGCTGACCAAGATGATCAGTATATTCCACTTCAATTGCTTGGTGCCTGGGAACTGACCCCCTAATTCCTGGAACACTCAAACAGCCTTCCCAGCCTTTCACAACCTCAGTTGAACGAGCAATGATTTTGGGATTGATCATGGCAGTAGGTTCCATTTCTGGTGCATTGGGATACCTGGGATTAGGACGGGAAGCCACTATAAATAAACGATAAGAAGCGGCTACTTGAGGTGCTGCAATGCCCACACCGTTAGCTGTACCAACAGTGGCAATTAAATCTACTATTAATTTTTGAATGCACACATCTTGAATATTGTCAACTAAAGCAGCTTTTTGGCGCAATATGGGATTGCCTAATTGAATGATTTGTGATGATTCATTCATATTTTTGGGGAGTGGGGAGTGGGAAGTAGGGAATGGGGAATTGGGAATTGCAAATGACATTAACCTTGACGTTGCACTGGTAAGGCAGCGGGTTTTACTGCTACTTGTGCGGTTTGTCCATTGCGTTCTATTTGTATTTGTAGAGTGCTGCCGATTTTGCTATTTTCTACTAGCCTTTGCACGTCTTCAATTTTAGTAACAGGCTGGTTATTAATTCTTGTAATGACATCGCCAGCTCTGAGTCCTCCGATAGATGCAGGCGATCGCGCTACAACATCAAATAGAAAAACGCCTTTATCTGATTGTATGTTTAAGCGATCGCCACTACTACTAATGATTTTTTCTTTCACTTCTGGTGTTAATGTCACCATTTGAATACCTAAATAAGGATGATCAACTTTGCCTTTAGCAATTAATTCTTTGGAGATTCTTTGCACTGTGTTAATGGGGATCGCAAATCCCAAACCTTGAGCGCCTCGAATAATCGCTGTGTTCATCCCTATCACTTGACCACGCGCATTCAGTAGTGGCCCCCCAGAGTTACCAGGGTTAATTGCTGCATCTGTTTGAATATAGTCAACTCGTTTGTCAGTAGCACCAATATCGCTACTAGAGCGACCTGTAGCACTAATAATCCCAGAAGTGACGGTGTTATTCAACCCCAAAGGATTACCGATGGCAATTACTGCTTCTCCTGGTTGCAAAGCATCAGAATTGCCTATAGGTAATATTTTCAGTTGATTTTGCTCCTTAAGCTTACTGGTATCAATTTTAATTACAGCCACGTCAGTTACTGGGTCTTCACCCATGACTTTGCCGTCAACAGTTTCACCACCTTTAAGTGTGACTGTAACTTTATCCGCACCATCTACTACGTGAGAATTGGTCAAAATTTCACCTGAAGCACTGATGATAAATCCAGAGCCGCTACCCCTTTCTACTCGTTGTCTTGGCTGTGATTGCAATCTATCTCTAAAAAACGGTCGGAAGACTGGGCCGTCAAATTCATCTGGGACTTGAGAGGTTATGGTTCTAGAAGCATCAATGCGAACTACCGCTTCCCCCACATTTTGTACAACCTTAACCACATAATTAGGATCTCCAGTGGTTGAAATAATTGCTGGGGGAGCAATTACCGGATTAGGAGTGCTGGTATTTTGCACTTGAGTTTGAGATTGATTATCACTTTGCCCATTCTCCGTTGTCCTAGCAGAAATCAGAGAACAACCTCCCAAGAATATCGCTGTTACTCCAGACATGAGCATCAATAAAGTTTTGTTTTTTCTCCACCTCTGAGGTAAATCCCTATTATTTATACTTGTGGGTGCTAAATTATAGTCTTTTGTCTTCATGTGTCTTTGTTTCTCCGTGCGAGTCATCGGTGATAGGATATTGCCTACTGGGTATTTCCCTGATTACAACTTAAAAGCTGGTTCCAGATCTAGCGCGTCTGAATGCTAGATTGGTGCTTGCTCATATCTTCTATTGTGACGATTAGCAGCAAAGGTGGTAAATTATGGAAACTCCCATAGAAACTTTGTGGAGTCAAGTCCTAGAACGCTTACAAATAGAACTATCTCGACCCACCTTTGAAACTTGGATCAAGACTGCTAGTGCAGAGCGATTGGAAAATAATTGCTTGGTGATACGCACTCCTAACCCGTTTGCTCGCAATTGGCTACAGAAATATTACATCAACACAATTGCTCATGTGGTGCAAGATGTTTTAGGTCATTCTGTGGAGATTTACTTTACTGTTGCTCAGGGTGATGAATCTCATCTAGCTGAGCAAGAAGTTACTTGGGAATTACCAGTCCCAAGCAATGTTTCTGAAACTATGACAAAAAATAACCAAAAAACCGCTGACTTAAATTCTAAGTATGTATTTTCTAGATTTGTAGTTGGTGCTAACAACCGTATGGCTCATGCTGCTTCTTTGGCGGTTGCTGAATCTCCTGGCAGAGAGTTTAATCCTTTATTTTTGTGCGGTGGGGTAGGTTTGGGTAAGACTCACCTGATGCAAGCCATTGGTCATTATCGCTGCGAAATTTCTCCTGATTGTAAAATATTTTACGTTTCTACTGAACAGTTTACTAATGATTTAATTACAGCCATTCGCCAAGATAGTATGCAAAGTTTTCGCGAGCATTATCGAGCTGCTGATGTTTTGTTAGTAGATGATATTCAGTTTATTGAGGGCAAAGAGTACACGCAAGAAGAATTTTTTCATACTTTTAATACTTTACATGAAGCGGGTAAACAAGTCGTTATTGCTTCTGACCGCCCTCCTAATCAAATTCCTAGTTTGCAAGAACGTCTTTGTTCGCGGTTTTCTATGGGGTTGATTGCAGATATTCAACCACCAGATTTAGAGACAAGAATGGCTATTTTACAGAAGAAAGCTGAGTATGAAAATATTCGGCTTTCTAGAGAGGTGATTGAGTATATTGCTGCTAACTATACTTCTAATATTCGAGAGTTGGAAGGTGCATTAATTCGGGCACTGGCTTACATTTCTATTTGGGGTTTACCGATGAATGTAGAAAATATTGCGCCAGTTTTAGAACCACCAACTGAGAAGATAGAAGCTACCCCAGAGGCAATTTTAACAGTTGTTGCAAATGCTTTTGGTGTTTCTACAGAAGACCTCAAAAGCAACTCCCGCCGCCGAGAAATTAGCTGGGCGCGTCAAATAGGCATGTATTTAATGCGGCAACATACACTTTTGAGTTTGCCGAGAATTGGTGAGGAATTTGGTGGTAAAGACCATACGACAGTAATTTATAGTTGTGACAAAATTACTCAACTTTTACAAAGCGATCGCGCTCTAGCACAAACACTACGTCAACTAGGCGATCGGATCAATATGACTAGCCGTTCCCACAAATCATCATGATAGGGAACAGGGAAGGGCGAAAGAAATACTCCTTTTGTTTCTTCACTATCACCTATCACCTGTATTCTTGAGAGTATTAAGCAAAGTATAAAAACTCATTAAATTTTACTTTTGCTGTGGAAAAGTCTGTGGAAAACTTGATTTTCTGTGGTAAAAACCTAGATTAGGTATAATTACCTTGTGGAAAAATACCCTAGTTTTTCCACAAGTTTTCCACAGGGGGTTATCTACTGAATTACCTATTAAGCAGACTTAAAGTAAGTTTTCCACAATTTCCACAATTGTTGTGATGGGGAGTAGAAGAGGGGGAATTACAAACTTTTGACTCTTGACCAATGACAAATAACTAATGACAAACTTTAACAATCATCACTTTGACATTGTTTCATTTCCAGTAATTGTCTGACAGCGCTACCAGGTTGTTCAATTATTAAAGTTGCTCCCACGGCAGTTAGCGTGGCAATGGTAACTAAACTCAGCAGAGTAATGATTTTTCTATGTTTAACAGCAGCAACTAAATGATCTATTCCATTACCAGCACCAATAACTGGAATCGGTCTTAGCGCTTGAAAAGCAGTCGCTGCATTAGCATAGCGATGTTTCCGGTTACGTTCTACCATTTTCATCAACCATGATCGAAAATGCGGATTGATTTGGGGAACTAATTTCGGAAAATGAAAGCGGTACTTATCATCAATTAATTTACTGATATCCGCAGAACGAATACCTGTTAGTAAGCAAATCAGTGTTGCCCCTAAACTATACAAGTCTGATGCTTCGGTGAGGGCATATCCCAACTGTTCCTCCGGTGGCATAAAACCTGGAGTTCCTACCACAAAACTACTAAGGGTTATTTTCTCGTTCCGCATCCGCGCTAAGCCAAAATCTACTAAGTATGCATTCAGTTGCTCATCAACTAAAATATTCTCTGGTTTAATATCTCTATGGATAATTGGCGTCACTTGCCGTTGTAAATAAACTAAAATTTCTAAGATTGACAAAGCAATTTGCTTGATTTCTTCAGGTTGAAAGCTGCGTTTTGCTCCTAAAGATGGGGCATTTTTATACTCTTGCACTAAATAAAAAACCCCTGACTTTTCAAAAGAATCTAGATATCGGGGAATGCGGGGATGATTTAGCTGTCGCATGATAGCAATTTCGCGTTCATAAGCCTTCATTCCCGACCAGTCAGTAATTGCACTGGCAAACCGGAACTCTTTAATCACCACTAGGCGATCGCATCCTATAATCTTAGCCAAGTAAGTGATACGTCCGCCTTGCTGGTTGCGTCCCAGTTCCCTGATAGCTTGATATCCTAGTGCAGAAAAATCCGGCTGCTGATATTCATTATTTAGATCAAGCTCCATCCTGCTACCACATAAATTTGATTTAGTCAAGTACAAGTAAACTAAATATTTAAAGAGATTGGGAATTGGCTTATCCTGTCAAAGACGCTCTTGCTAGCAAGATCCCGCAGCTCAGCCCACGGGGAATTGGGCATGGGGAACTCGGGGCCCCCGCTCCCGAAGCAAGGATTAGGGGTAATGGGGAATGGAGTATTAATTACGAATTACGAATTACGAATTATTTAACCAACCAACAATCTGGTCATTTACAATATCTGGAACTTCGTCATGGGGACAATGACCGGCGTTAGGAATGGGAATAACTTTGATTTGTTTGCCATTCTCATGGGCGTCTTGGTAAATCTTTGCCCCGGTGATTGGTGTCCAAGGATCATTAGCACCCCAAAGTACTAATAGAGGGCGTTCTACTTTGGGCAATAATTCCGCTGGACTGGGGCCTGGTGGTGCTGTGAGAATTGACGCGAAAACTTTTTGCGCTCCTGGATCGCAAGAGGGAGTATAGAGTAAATCAACTAGTTCATCGGTGACAGCTTCGCGGTTATGGTAAACCTGGTAGAGGGTGCGGCGAATTTGTGATTTTTGGCGGATGCGGTTAAAAACGAATTTACCTGTGAGCTGCGATCGCACAATTCTATTAAAAGCTGCCATGACAATCCGTATTGGTGGATGCAATTCGTGAGGACGATGGCTTAAACCACCCGCACAGTTGATTAAAATACCGCCAGCAGCGATTTCTGGATGTTTTACTAATACAATCAAACCTAAAAGGGCACCAATCGAGTTACCAATAAATACAGCGGGTTCTTGAATATGTGTCATCCAAAAATCTTTGAGTAGTTCTACCCACACTTCCACACTGTAGTTGATTGGCGGTTTATCAGAACTACCAAAACCCAGAAGATCCAAAGCATAAACTCGGTAGCCTGCATTTGCCAAAGCCGGGATATTTTTGCGCCAGTGTCCAATAGAAGCACCAAAGCCATGAACCAGTACTAAAGGGCGTCCTGTACCCATAACGGTATACTGAATTTTGTAGTCTTGCCAAGTCCAAAAGAGTTTTTCCAATGGGGCTGTAGATAGCTGCTGGGTAGTTAAACTCATTATTAAGATTCCTAAAGTATTTTTTTATAGTAATATTTCTGAGTGAAAACTATCCTGAACAAAATGCTATTTTAAGGTTAGTTCCATTTGAGTTGAGGTCTTTGCTCGATGACCCTTTCACCCAACCAACTCAAGACCGAGATTATCTACCCCGACTCAGACGGTAAACCGATGGCGGAAAGCGACCCAGCGCGAGATTATTTAATTTATGGTGTAGAAACTCTAGATATTTATTTTCAAGACCGAGATGATGTTTATGTGTCTGGGAACCTTTTTATTTATTACAAAAAAGGCATTCCTAGTGCTGTGGTAGCTCCTGATGTCTTTGTTATATTTGGGGTAGAAAAGAAGAAGCGCCTCAGTTATAAAGTTTGGCAAGAAGGAAATAAAGTTCCTAGTTTTGTTTTAGAAGTAACTTCTTTAACTACCCAAGAAAACGATGAAGAAGAGAAACCCCAAAAATATGCTCTTTTAGGTGTGCAAGAATACTTTCAATATGATCCAATAGGAGATTATCTCAACCCACGATTGAAGGGTTCAAGTTTAGTCGAAGGTAGATATCAACCTATTGCACCCAACTCTCTATCTGAAAGTATCTCTATTCACAGTGAAGTATTAGGTTTAGATATCAGACTTGTTGAGGGAGAATTGCGTTTCTTTGAACCTCAAACAGGGAAAAAACTCTTGAGTCATAAAGAAACAGAACAAGCACGACAACAAGCAGAACAAGCACGACAACAAGCAGAACAAGCACGACAACAAGCAGAACAAGCGCGATGTGATGCAATACCTCGATTATTGGAGTTGGGGTTGAGTTTAGAGCAAATTGCGATCGCACTTAGCTTATCTGTGGATGAAGTTAAACGCTTTAGTAATTTGTCAGTTGATTAAATTTTAAATATTAAGTAAACAAAATAAAAATAGGTTTCTCGCATCAAAAACTCCATTTGACTTAAGAAACTGCGATAGCGGGTTGTAGGTGTAGGGGATGGATATGCATCCATTCCTAAGTTTCGCGCCATCAAAACAGCTCGCTTCATGTGCAACGGATCGCTAACAATGAGAAACTTAGTTAATCGGTGAACAGATGCCACTTGTAGAGCATTTTTGAGGTTTTGGTAAGTTGTTCGAGATTGAGTTTCTATGAGAATATTATCTGCTTTGACTCGTTGAGCAATCGCATAATCTTTACCAACTGTAGCCTCAGCAAGTTCATGACTTTCGCCAACTCCACCAGTAAAAATAATCGTACTAACATCGCCACTTTTGTACAGATTAATGGCATGGTTAATACGTTCTCTAAAAACCGGAGATGGTTCCTTTCCCCAAACCGCAGCTCCTAAAACAATAGCTGCTTCTGCCTTAATATGATTAATACTATTGCCATATGAATATATACTGAAGGCTGTAGATGCGATCGCTAGCATCAGCGCAGATATCAAAGCCAGTGAAATCAAGAACAGCCATTTTTTGAGAATTTTGTAATTAAGCATAATGGGGAGTGGCGTTAGGGAGTAGGGAGTAGGGAATTGGAAATTGTCATTGGCTATTCTCCGCGTCCCCCTACCCTTCGGGAACGCTTTCAGCGAACGGGTTCGCAGTTGCCTGCGGAGGGAAACCCTCCTTTACTCGCTGTCTCACCGCGTAAGCGCGTCCCCACGTCCCCGCGTCTCCCTCATCCCCCACTCCCCACTCCCTACTCAACTAAACAGAACAAGTCAACTCGCCGGCTTGCTGAGTAAAACGACGATTTTCTCGATAATCCACGGGACAATCTATCACAGCTGGCACATCTTGAGCGAGGGCTTCTTTTAGCACAGGTATTAAATCAAGGGCTGATTCAACTCGATAGCCTTTTAAGCCCATGCTTTCGGCTAATTTGACAAAATCGGGATTGCCAAAATGCACAAAAGATGAATTTCCTTTACCAAATTGATTTTCTTGTTTCCACTCAATTAATCCATAGCCACCATCATTAAAAATTAAAGTGACAAAAGGTGTACCAACACGCAAAGCAGTTTCTAATTCTTGGCAATTCATCATAAAACCGCCATCGCCAGTTGCGGCTACAACTTTGCGGTTGGGGTAAACAAGTTTGGCAGCTAATGCACCAGGAATAGCAATACCCATGGCTGCAAAACCATTAGAAATAATGCAGGTATTGGGGCTATGACAGTGATAATGACGAGCAATCCACATCTTGTGTGCGCCGACATCAGAGATCACAATATCATCAGGGCCCATCACTTGCCGCAAGTCATAAATTAATTTTTGTGGCTTAATGGGAAACCCATCGTCGTTAGCATACTGTTCGTAATCAGCACGAATATTTGAACGTAAACTGATAGCAAAAGGATTAGGTTTACCTTGTCGATCTGCCAATTTTAATATTTCATCTAGAGAATCAGAAATATCTCCGACGACTTCCGCACAAGGAATATAACTACTATCAACTTCTGCTGGATTTACCGCAATATGCACAACCTTAATTTTGCCATCAGGATTCCATTTTTTTGGTGAAAACTCAATTAAATCATAACCAATAGCAATGACTAAATCTGTGTTGTCAAATCCACAGGTAATAAAATCTCGTTGCTGTAATCCCACCGACCACAAAGCTAATTGATGAGTGTAGGGAATGACACCTTTACCCATAAAAGTGTTAGCTACAGGAATATTCAATTGCGTAGCAAATTGCGTCACAGCATTACTTGCTTGAGCGCGAATTGCCCCATTTCCTACTAAAATTAATGGGTTAACTGCTTGAGAAATTGCTGCTGCTGCTGCTCGAATACTAGCAAAAGAAGCATAGGTTTTTTCGATATTATCCTTATGCAATGGTTTGCCTTCTGCGGGCATAGCAGCAATATTTTCTGGTAAATCAATATGGACTGCACCGGGTTTTTCAGTTTGCGATCGCTTAAAGGCTTTCCGCACCACTTCTGGTGTAATACTCGGTCGCACAATTTGCTTATTCCATTTAGTTACAGGTGCAAACATTGCCACCAAATCTAAATATTGATGAGATTCGATATGCATTCTATCTGTTCCCACCTGTCCGGTAATTGCCACCAAAGGCGCACCATCAAGGTTAGCATCTGCTACCCCAGTCATCAAATTTGTAGCACCAGGGCCCAAAGTAGAAAGACAGACTCCAGCTTTCCCTGTCAAACGTCCATAGACATCTGCCATGAATGCTGCACCCTGTTCGTGACGGGTAGTAATAAATTTAATTGAAGAATGTTTTAAAGCTTCTAAAACATGTAGATTTTCTTCACCAGGAAGTCCAAAAACATATTGCACTCCTTCATTTTCTAAACACTGTACTAATAATTCTGCTGTATTCATTATCATTTCCTCAATAACAACCTTTAGTGGGGAGTGGAGAGTGGGGAGTAATGAAATAAATTCCATTACCCCTCATCCCTAGACGAGATATTGAGTTCCAATTCCCTACTCCCTACTCCCCTCTTACTTCACCCAAACAGTTTTAACATTCATAAACTCATGTATGCCTTGGATACTCAATTCTCTGCCATATCCAGAACGCTTAATACCGCCAAAAGGTAGGCGGGGGTCGGATTTAACCATACTGTTAATAAATACTGAACCTGCTTCAATTTCAGTAATTAAGCGATCGCGTTCTTGATCGTTTGTTGTCCAAGCACTTGCACCTAAACCAAAGGGTGTGTCATTGGCAAGTTTGATGGCAGCATCGATATCCGCAACACGAAATAATAGTGCTACGGGGCCAAAAAATTCTTCTTTAGCAATTGGTGTGTCGGGGGGAATATTGGTGATGATTGTTGGTGGATAAAAGTTCCCCGGACGATCTGATAAAGCATGTCCACCCGTGATCACTTTACCGCCGCTACTGATGGCATCTTGCACTTGTTGATCTAAATCCTGGAGAATGCCAGGGGTTGCCAATGGCCCTAAATCGGTGTCTAATTCCATAGGATCGCCAAGTTTTAGCGCCTCGAATTTATCTAAAAGCAACTTTTCAAATTTATCAGCGATCGCCTCTACAACAATAAAACGTTTCGCTGCTATACAAGATTGCCCGTTATTTAGCATCCGCGCTGTAGTAGCTGTGACAACTGCTGTTTCTAAATCAGCACTTGCTAACACAATAAATGGATCGCTTCCTCCCAATTCCAAGACAGTTTTTTTAATTTGTTTACCTGCGGCAGTAGCAAGTGATACCCCCGCTGGTTCGCTTCCTGTCAATGTCGCAGCTTTCACTCTCTCATCAGCCATTAAATCGGCAACTTTGGCAGCACCAATCAATAACGTCTGAAAAACTCCTGTGGGAAAACCTGCTCGCTGTAGAATATCTTCTATTGCCAAAGCACACTGCGGCACATTAGAAGCGTGCTTAAGTAAGCCGACATTTCCCGCCATGAGTGCAGGTGCAGCAAAGCGGAATACTTGCCAGAAGGGGAAATTCCATGGCATCACAGCCAGAATCACACCCAAAGGCTGATAGCGCACAAAACTATGACTAGCATCGGTTTGAACGGTGACATCAGCCAAGAAATCGGCAGCGTGTTCAGCGTAGTAGCGACAAACTACAGCACATTTTTCTACTTCTGCGATCGCAGCCTTGAATGGTTTACCCATTTCCAAAGTCATTAACTTTGCAAATTCCGCTTTGTCTTGCTCTAAAATATCAGCAGCTTTTTGTAAATATTGCGATCGCCGCTCAAAACTAGTCTGGCGGTGGAACTCAAAAGCCTGACCAGCTACATCCAGTTTAGCGGCAATTTCTGCATCATTAAGTGGCTCAAAGGTTTTGAGCGTTTCCCCTGTGGCGGGATTAATGGTGGCGATAGCCATTGCCTTGACCTCCCATTAAAAAATAGCTTGAGTAGCTTCTTAGTCTTACACATATCAATTAGGGAAGCTACCATCCAAATTCTAGTCTTTCAGGACAGGCTTAGTTTTTCATTATTACGGTTTCGCAAACAATATTGAATTAAATTATACTTAAATGTTAGTATTTATACTAGAAGTCAGCAAAGTTATCAAGACATGCACCAGGGTTGTTATGCCGCGCAAACTACAACAATTAAACCGGGCGTTCCCAAGGTTCACTGTATTGCCGATAGCCAACCCGCTTGAACGCAGAAATCATCCGCACATTATCTACCGCCGTGTCACAAAAGACTCGCCAGACTCCGATCTCTTGTAAGATCTGTGTTCCCTTCGATAAAAGATCGTTTGCCAAACCAAGCCCTCGATACTCTGGCAAAACTCCCATATAGTAGATTGTTCCTTCCTCTAAACCCTCTTTGGCACATCCTGAAAAAACGACCGGAAGTACAAACCCTACAATTTCCCCTTTTTCGTTTATCCCAAACTGCCACCAGTTATCTTGATATGCGAAGTCTCTTGCTGAATTCAAAAACATCTCAGCCGCTTTATAAGGATCATGTTTTGATACTCTCTGGCGATCGCTTGCATCGATTGATTCAGACATTACTCGCGTAACAGTTGAAATTAATTGATCGTCTATCGCTTTGACTGGTTCAAAGGTCAACCGAGATGAAACTTCTATCAATCGTTCCGTCCCCTTCCAAACAAAAGGCACTTTTAGAAAAGTTTGCTGGCTCATAGGCGATCTCAACAAAAATTTGTGAACTTTACCGAATATGCTACATGATACTACAAAGCCAAATATTGTTCGATTTCCCAACACTCACAAATAACTTTCAGATTACTGTCTCCACCCAAGATTCAGCGGCATAACGGCACAGTTGAGCGGTCGCAGATGACCTCGAATTCAGCACCAATATCTTTCGGCATCAAGTAAAAATAAGTAGTGCGAGCATCTTGCTCGCGCGGGCAAGATGCCCCCACTACAAATATTAAATTGTTCAACTTATTTTTACACGAATCCTTCGTCGATCCGCTCCAACGCCGTGTTAACTCGCTGTTGTCGAGCTTTTTGCATGATAGACTCCACGTACTCCGCTTTTCCCATTGTGTATGCTTCGCGATCACTCAAAAAGCGTTGGGCAAGATTGTACTTCAATTGTGCATAACGTGCTGCTTCGTCTGGATGCTTGCAAAGATAGTCTCGAAATATCAAACGCTCCCACAATACACTATCTAGCTCGACCATGTGGATATGATGAGTGCGTGGACTATTGGGTGGTAAACCTTTAACAAAAAACATCCGCTGAGGGTCAGGATTCTCCGACCAGTAAGCATAGCCCAACTGCTCTAGCGGAGAAACTGCAACTTGTTTTGCTTCTGCCAGTGAGCGTACCCCTATCAATAGATCGATGATGGGTTTTGCAGCTAAACCTGGAATGGCTGTACTACCAAAATGCTCAATGCGAGTGATAAGGTCTCTATCTAAAACTGCCTGAATACGTACAGATTCCTGCTCAAAAAGTAGCACCCAGTTTGGATCGTATTCAGTGATGACAACTTCATCCATTGGTCTACAACTTGTTTATCTGGACTCGACCACTCTCACATTAAACCTCCCCAAAGACAATCTTAAAATACCGTCCTAACCCAGAAACAAAGCCAGCTAACGACTAAGATAAGCGGCGGCAGATGATTTATGCCTCACCACCAGGATCTCTCGCCCGTCCGCTTCATCTGTATCTATGACAAACTCGATCGAGAACGTTGCGCCATTCACCAAGAGAAATGTCAAAGAGACGATCGCATGTCTGTCAGTCACAATACCGGAAATCACTGCTCACCCGCTTCATCACACCGCCGAAAGAAGCGGCTACATTATAGCCAATGCAGATGCCAAAGAGTCTTGCATAGGGGGACTTTGCCTGAAGGTTTTTAGCTGCTTGTAGCCCAGTTTCATCAACCTCATAGTCACCTGTCTCAATGTTGATGATGACCATTTTGCCAATATTTTCCTCTGTCTCAACCTTTTGGCGGATTCCGCTCTCGTAGATTTGGTAAGCGCGTTTCGCAACTTCCTCACTGCTCAACAGGATCGCTTGCATAGCTTGACTCCTGATTATCACGCTATTTCCATAGTTTCTCCATAATACCTTGTAAGTCAACAGAATGGGCACTGCTCACCTTAACGACATTCGCGTTTCAAGGGCTACTTGGAATACGCTCAATCTCAGCATATCCACTGAAAATTATTGTTTTCCCCTCGGTTTCTAGACGATTAAGTCGCATTTTTACACCATCAAGGTCAAAGCGATCCAAATCGACCATGTTATCCAAAATTTCTACTAGTGCCAAACTCAGGGTTTGAGATATTTCCCTTTGTGCTTCCGGTACGTGGTCAAGTTGTACTGTTGGGTTTTTAAAAGAAATCCGCCGCCGTCTTTCAATGCCAACGCTTAAAGTCATACTGAGAGGCACGATTTCGCCATTGTTTAAATCTGCCTTGGCGGCAAGCTGTAAGTGATTTTCAGGCAATAGCTGCACTTGGACTTCTGTAAAAGAAACTGGTTTATCGCCAAATAAGGCTGTCAAGGTTGGTAGGGAAAGGTTAAGCAGGCGTTTTCTCACAAGTTCGGCATTAAATGCCTGGTTGATACCTGCCTCTGATAAAATTACTTGGGCGATCGCCACAGTAGGCTGCTTCAGACTAAGTTTACCGCTCAAAACAGAGCCGAAGTCTATAGAAACCGCATCAGTTTCAAAAGACATCTCCTCTACCGCAAAATCTCTACGGATCACCAAACCACGACCGCTCATCTTAAAGCTATCAATACTACCTTGCAACAACTTGCTAGAAGGATAACAGCGCACGAAGACTTCTACTGACTCGCTTTGAGTAAATAGGTGGCGAATCGTTTGGCTGGCGACTGTATTGAGCATCCGCTCTCCCCAATCTGTGCCTTTAGGATCTGTTAAACCAGTAAGTCCGCCGAACATTTGGTTTTAGTCTCTAGAAGTTCTTTGTACTTTTGTAACAAAATGTGAAAAATACAGCAAGCGATCCCATGAATAATTGTGCTGAAAGACAGAGTTGAAATAGGGGATTTAGACCGCCACCAACGCTTACCACGTTCATCGCGAATTTCATATTGCCAGTGCCAGAAGCCTCTTTGCCGACAGTAGAAATTAGCGATTCTGGATTAACTGCAATATTCCCAATCCCCTAATGACCAACTTCCGCAGCCTGATTGATTTGACACTGGCCGCACAAACCAAAAAACTCTAGGGTGTGGTAAAAAATTTTAAACTTATGGCTGGATTGTAACTGGTCTTCTAAGTCATGCACGGGGCACTGATTAATCGGAATTGAAACGCCGCATTGCAAACAGGTAAGGTGGTGCTTGTCTTGCTGTACCAAGCTATAGAGGGCTTCACCGTTAGCCAAAGTCCGTAATTGTACCATACCTTCAAGTTTCAAGGCTTCCAAGGAACGGTAAACTGTCGCTAAACCCATGCTTTGATTGCGGTTGCGTAGTTCTACGTAAATATCTTGGGCGGAAATGCCTTGCTTGATAGTTTTTAGTAGGTTCAAGATACGCTCTTGGCTGCGGGTTCTCGTAATCCTCATTTTTCAATACTTTCAGCCTATTAATTTTCTAAAATGCTCATCTGATGCTCAAACAAGCTAGTTTAAGTGTTTTATCTCTAATTTTGAGCATTACTTTATATATTTGACTATCCGGCGAACATGCTCAATTAATGCTCATTCTCTATTATCCAAGGTCAGACGCCTAAAAACATCTCTCCAAAAATCTGACCAAATTTTCCCTCAAAATTTTGAACGCTGCAACCATTGCCCTGCAAAGATTGAAGGTCGATTTTTTAGGGGAAAATTTGACAAGAGGAAAGTTGTTAAATTAATAGTCTAAAAACTAGAGCGATAATATTATTGATGGGAGAATGATCAAGCATAACTCGAATATAGTTGCCAAGTATTAGAATATACTTTACTCATGCTGAAACACTAACAATAGTGCTTTTGAGCATTCAGTGAGTATTTTAAAAGCATATTACGCTAAAAGTGTTGATTTAAAGGAGGTTTTGAGCCTGTGCAAAGAAAGTATCGAGCCAAAATTTTCGTAACACTCCGCCCTTCAGTTCTAGATCCTGCTGGTGTGGCTGTAGAATCTGGTCTCAAACAAATGGGATTCGATAGTGTTGAACAGGTGCGGATTGGCAAGTACATCGAATTACTCATCACCTCGCCTGATGAAAAGAAAGCACGTCATAACCTTGATCAAATCTGTGACCAAATGCTAACAAATCCGGTGATTGAAAATTATCGCTTTGATTTGATAGAAGTCGAATCGCAGACGGGCGTTTTTTAGGGAATGGGGGAATTGGGACGCGCTTACGCGCTTACGCGGAGAAATTTTTTCCCTCACTCCCTCACTCCCCCGGTCACTGAGCGAACTCGAAGTGCATCCCCTCAATCCCCATTACCCCTAATCCCCACTCCCTACGGGAGCGGGGGCCCTTTCAAGGGTAGGTTTTTCATATTCAGTCTGAAAAAACCTATTTTTTCGTTCCGAAATCTTTCTCCGCGTCCCCGCGTCAACCAAAACGCGAAATCTAAAAAACCTACCCATAAGAAGAGCGGGGGCCCCGAGTTCCCCAATCCCCAACAACAAATGACAAAATTCGGCGTTATTGTTTTTCCCGGTTCTAATTGCGATCGCGATGTTGCTTATGTCACTAGAGACTTGTTAGAACAACCAACTCGCATGGTTTGGCATCAAGAGACGGATATTACTGATTTGGATGTTGTAATCATCCCTGGTGGTTTTAGTTACGGTGATTATTTACGTTGTGGTGCGATCGCACGGTTTTCGCCTGTTATGCAGCAGGTTATTGAACATGCACAAAAAGGTAAGTTTATCTTGGGTATTTGTAATGGTTTTCAAGTATTAACTGAGGCAGGACTATTACCAGGTATACTGACGAAAAATCGGGATTTACATTTTATCTGCGATCGCGTCCCTCTGAAAGTTGAGCGTACCAATCTCCCTTGGACGCAAGCTTATACCACTGCTGAAACTATTACTTTGCCCATTGCCCATGGCGAAGGCCGATTCTATGCTGACGCAGCTACCCTCTCTAAAATTGAAGATAATGGGCAAGTGATATTCCGCTACGAGGGTGAAAACCCCAACGGTTCATTAAATAATATTGCTGGAATTTGCAATATTCAAGGCAATGTGTTAGGAATGATGCCGCACCCGGAAAGAGCTTCAGATGCGATGCTGGGTGGTAGTGATGGGTTGAAATTATTTCGAGGACTCTTAGAGAAGGTAGCAACATTAGTTTAGTTTAATGTTCTTAAAGAATTTGCTGTAGATGTAATACAAATCCAGGCAATACATCTTTACCTGATAAACTAGTAGGATTATTTAATATCTCTACATCTCTGCCTGGGCGATAAATTTCTACTCGCTTGTTTTTGCGGTCAATTAACCAACCTAATTGAGCGCCATTTTCGATGTATTCTTGCATTTTCTCCTGTAGAACTTTTAGAGAATCATTAGGAGAACGTAATTCTATGACAAAATCAGGACAGATGGGAGCAAATTTTTCTTGTTGTTCTGGTGTTAAAGCATTCCACCGCTCAATTTTTATCCAAGAAGCATCGGGAGAACGATTTGCACCATTAGGTAGAGTGAAGCCAGTTGAAGAGTCAAAACCTTTGCCTAATTTAGTTTGTTTATTCCAAATTCCTAACTCAACCACCAGATCAAAATTACGGTTGCCAGTTTCACTACCTGTAGGTGGCATAATTAATAATTCCCCTGATGCTGTACGCTCAAATTGATAATCGCGGTTTTCCTGACACAACTGGAAAAATTGTTCATCAGTCAAATCGATTTTCAATATGAGGCTAGTAGGCAAAGTGATTGTTGCAGCGTTCATAAACTTACCCCAACATCTTACTTTCTAGTTTAGTGCTGTGAATTGCGATCGCAGAAAAGTAAACTTTTAAATAATTAAAGTCATAGAGAGCGTTCGCACTTTACCATCAATAAATCACCTTCACCTACTCACACCGTTTCTACCAGTTCCAGTAAGCGATCGCGTCCATCTCGAAAAATTGACCAACCATCCCCTACTAGCACTGCTTCTACATGAGTCAGTTCTGCTAACCGTCGCACTGAAGCTACTGCTGCGGCGCGATTCAGCAGTTTTTCATCTGATAAGATATTCAAGCGACCAGCTTTTTGTCCCCGTACCAAATCCCCTGTAATTAAGGTTGTGTCTTCCAACAGTAATGCCAGTTCACCGGGAGTTTTAGAACCTTGGAGTTCAATTGTTTTCAGTTTTGGTACCAATTCATCACCATCAGACAGCCAGCGATCGCAAAATATTGGGAAAGCATCTTTTTCGGCGATCGGGCCGGCTATTTTAGCATAGGTTTGATCGACAATTTCTTTACTGGCTCTAAAATGCTCGGAGTTTGTCAAGATAATCCAACTTACACCACCGAGGGATTGCAAGTGGTTCCAGTCATGATTTGATAAGGCTACGGGGTCAATTAAAATATTGCCTTCTGGACGAATCCAGGCAACCCCATTGAAATCTATATTTCTTGCAGGATTGAAATTAGACCAGCTATAGAGATCGGCACGATGTAAAGATTTCATGGAGGCTAGGAATTAAGGACTAGGAACTGAGGTAACTATTTTGAGTACTTAATTTAATCTTCAGTTTAATAATTCGATATCAATGATTCAGCATAAAGAACTAGCCAAACTCTACCACCAAAAACGAGATACTATTTTAAGTATTCTCAATCAGGTAGAAATTCCCTATTTCCTTCTCAAAGAGTCTATTACGTCTTTGCAGATATTAAATTTATCAACTATCTAATCAAAAATCTTGGTGTAATTGCAAGCAGCTGGCGATCGCCTCCTCAAACTGCTACCATCTCCACAAACTCTATTTTAACTCCGTCTCTTCTGTTGACGCTCTTTGCGCCTAAGAAAGCGGGAAGCCGCTTTGCGTCTAATGTGGTTAATTTCAACATCCCAAATTGTCCAACATGAAATATCCATAAAACCCTATTTACCATCACTGGCAAGGAGTAAATATGACCACCTACGACAACATTTTGCAAGCAATTGGTAAAACTCCATTAGTCAGACTCACCAAAGTTACAGAAGATATCCACTCCACCATTTATGCCAAAGTAGAATATCTAAATCCTGGCGGCAGTACCAAAGATAGAATTGCCCTCACCATGATTGAAGCAGCAGAAAAAGCCGGTCAACTGCAACCAGGAGGCACAATTATTGAAGCCACCGCAGGTAATACAGGTGTAGGACTAGCACTAATTGCCGCAGTGAAAAAATATCGCTGCATCTTCGTCATGCCCGACAAAATGAGCCAGGATAAAATCAACCTGCTCAAAGCATATGGTGCAGAAGTAGTAGTTACTCCCACATCAGTAGCGCCTGACTCACCAGAAAGTTATAACGGTGTAGCAGAAAGACTAGCCAAAGAAATACCAGGTGCTTACAGACCAAATCAATTTGAAAATCCCAATAATCCTTTAGCCCATTACTTAACAACCGGGCCAGAAATTTGGGCTGATAGTGATGGGAAAGTTGATGTTTTTGTTGCTGGAATGGGCACAGGTGGAACCATCTCGGGAGTTGCCAAATATCTTAAAGAACAAAATCCCAATATCACAATTGTCGGCGCAGATCCCGAAGGTTCTATTCTTTCAGGAGACGCACCCAAGTCTTATAAAGTAGAGGGAATTGGTGAAGACTTTATTCCTAAAACATTTAATCGCCAATTAGTAGATGAAATGGTTCGGGTAAGTGATAAAGAATCTTTTAACATGGCTCGTCGTCTCGCACGAGAAGAAGGTTTATTAGTAGGAGGTTCTTGTGGCACAGCCGTAGCCGCAGCCTTGAAATATGCAGCTAGACTATCACAACCCAAAAATATTGTAGTGCTATTACCCGACACAGGAAGAAACTACATTAATAAAATTTACTCCGATGTTTGGATGCAAGAAAATGGCTTTTGGGAAGGTAAAACAGTCAAATCGACAAAAGTAAGTGAAATTTTAGCTCAAAAAATTGATTTTCCTTCTCTTGTATCTGTTAGCCCTCGTGATACCTTAAGCCAAGCAACAATATTATTGCAAAAATTGAATATTTCACAATTACCTGTAATTGATCATAACCAAGTTGTCGGCAGCATCAACGAAGCATCTTTAATGAAATTCCTTCACGATGGCATTAATTTTTCTAAGCAAGAAGTTTCAGCAGTTATGGGTAAACCGTTGCCAATTCTTGATGAAGAAGTTGATATTTCCGAAGCCTATCGAGTCCTTTTATCAGGAACAACAGGTATTATTATTAAACGACACGATATTCCCATTGGATTAATTACCAGAGCCGATTTAATTAGATATTGGATTAGTCAAACCCAGGAAGAATCAAGGGAAAACAATGGAATTTGAAACTAGAGCAATTCATGAAGGCCAGCAACCAGAACCGCAAACTGGGGCTGTGATTGTGCCGATTTATTTAACTTCAACCTATGAGCAAGCGGCGATAGGCCAGCATAAAGGTTATGAGTATTCTCGGACTGGAAACCCCACTCGCACAGCTTTAGAATCAGCTTTAGCTTCTCTTGAAAATGGAAAATTTGGTTTAGCATTTGCCTCTGGCTTAGCAGCTACTACTACTGTTTTAAGTTTGCTAAAAACTAACGATCACATTGTTGCTGGCGATGATTTGTATGGCGGTACATATCGTTTACTAGAAAAGGTAGTGAAAAATTGGGGTGTAACGACTACCTATGTACATATTGATAATATTGCTGATTTTGAAACTGCTATTCAACCCAATACCAAGCTAATTTGGATTGAAACACCTACCAATCCATTGTTGAAAATAGTTGATATTGCAGCCTTAGCAAATCTTGCCCGGAAAAACAATCTTCTGCTAGTAGTTGATAATACCTTTGCCAGTCCTTATTTCCAAAGACCATTAGAATTAGGCGCTGATATTGTAGTTCACAGTACCACTAAATATTTAGGTGGACATAGTGATGTAATTGGCGGGGCAGTGATTACTTCTGATGAAGAAATATACAACCAACTGAAGTTTTATCAAAATGCCATCGGTGCGGTTCCAAGTCCTTTTGATAGTTGGTTAGTGCTGCGAGGTATTAAAACATTAGCTGTGAGAATGCGCGAACATGAAAAAAATGCTTTATTGTTAGCGAAATTTTTAGAAAAACATCCCAAAGTTGAGCGAATTTATTATCCAGGTTTGCCTAGTTACGAACAGCATCAACTAGCAAAAGAGCAAATGTCTGGTTTTGGCGGGATGATTAGTTTGGAATTAAAAGGTGGTTTTGCAGAAGTAGAAAGATTCGTTTCTCGACTGAAGTTGTTTTTATTAGCAGAAAGTTTAGGAGGGGTAGAGTCGCTACTTTGCTATCCAGCAAAAATGACTCACGGTTCTCTACCAGAAGCTGAAAGACTCAAGCGCGGTATTCAAGATAACTTAGTGAGGCTTTCGGTGGGTATTGAGCATTTCAGAGATTTGCAAGCTGATTTGGAAAGTGCTTTGGGTTGATAATGGGGAATGGAAGGGGACGTTTAAATAATTCGTAATTCGTAATTCGTAATTAAGCTAAAAAACATCTAAATTACATAATCAAATTAAATAAAACTCTTGTGGGGTGGGCATCTTGCCCGCCCTAATTATGCAAGTTATATGTGGAACAGCTTAATAAGAGTGTCATTTGTTATCGCGCCGACGTAACGCACCCTTGTTATGATGTGTCTCATTAATTCTGAGAGGTTGCTAAATCCCCGACTTTTTGTAGACACCCAGAGGGTGGCTTCCCACAGGGTAAAAGTCGGGGATTTGACTACCGCTAATCACTCAAGTCGGTAGTTCACTCCCAAGAAGAAATTACGAAGCTAATGCTACTTCTACTAATTGTTGTAATTCACCTTTTTGGTACAGTTCAATTAAGATGTCTGAGCCGCCAATGAATTGACCATCAATATAAACTTGGGGAATTGTCGGCCAGTTGGAATATTCTTTGATTCCTTGACGGATGTCATGGTCTGAAAGAACATCAACAGTTTCAAAAGGAACTCCCAATGTATTAAGAATCTGCACAACGTTGTTAGAAAAACCACATTGGGGCATCAATTTGTTTCCCTTCATGAAAACCAAAATTTTGTTCTGTTGTACCAAGTTGTCAATTTTTTCTTTGAGTTCTGGTGTCATGGTATTTTTTTCCTATGTTGCTAATAGTCAAGAGTCAATGGTCGATAGCAAATAAGTAGAAGGACTAAATTAAACCTCACTTCGATTGTCGGGTTTCGACTCCGCTCAACCCTCGTCTTCTCAAAAAGAAGAGCATTGAGCGTACCCTTCTCCTTTGGAGACGCTAACGCGAACGGAAAGCTAGCTACGCGTAGCGTCTCTGATAAAAGAAGTCGCGCAGGCGTTTTATAAATAATTGTGTCCACCTACTTAACTAGACACTATCAACTTGATGAAGCGGCTGTTGCTTGCCACGCTTCGGGGGTATATGTTTTTAATGCTAGGGCATGAATCGCTTCTGTTGACATAGCTTGCTGCAACGCACCATAAACTAACTGATGCTGTTGCACCAGTCCCTTACCTGCAAAGCGCGATGAAACTACTGTCACCTGATAATGGTCACCGCCACCTGTCAAGTCTTGCACCTGAACCTGAGCGTCTGGCAGTTCTGCTTTGATCATTACCTCAACCTGCTGCGGACTAATCATCGCAATTCCTGAAAAACTTACTTTTATATTATTAACAGATATAGATATGCAGTAGTTGCCTCTGCCAATTTTTGATTTTGGCAAGGCTGTGGGGGAGATGAGGGAGATGAGGGAGATGAGGGAGCAAATAAATAATGACCCTTGACTCTACCCTATTTTGGATTTGAGGAAGATGAGCTACCGCCTTGTCTAGGATAGGGGGAATCTACAAAACCTAACTCGAATAATTGTTGATAAGCTTTTTTGCCTAAATCGCGTGTGGGGTTTTGACTTTTAATAATTTGAATTAACAAGGGTACGGCTAATTCTGGTTGATTTTGTTTCCGATGTACTAATGCTAATTGATAGGTGGCCTCATCTCGTTTTTGAGCAGTTAATAAGGCTTTTTGACGTTGGGAATCTGACACTCTAACGTCAATTCCTGAAAAACTAGAGTTTAATTCTTGATAAAAATTAGACAATTGATTATAAACTTGACGCGCTTCTTGCAATTTCTTAGCAGCTACAGCATAGTTTTGAGAAGAAACAGCTTGTTCTGCTTCTTTCATGAGTCGATCGCCACCTTCAATGCTCAAAAGGCTGTTATTTTGAGTTACAGGGCGGAGATTGTTAGGACTATTGGGATCAATAGGTTTTTGTTGGCTGGTAGTGCCTGGTAGCTGTGATACCTGAGCATTAACAGGTAATAGCAGACTAAGGGCTGCTATGACTGATAAGGAAGTGAAGCGCATCAAGGTAACAGCGGCAGCAATTTTCATGGGATGAATTAGTACGAGAACAGTACAAAAACGGAAGAGAAACTTCGGGTATCTTAACTCTGT
This sequence comes from Desmonostoc vinosum, assembly GCF_059505385.1. Taxonomy (NCBI): domain Bacteria; kingdom Bacillati; phylum Cyanobacteriota; class Cyanophyceae; order Nostocales; family Nostocaceae; genus Desmonostoc; species Desmonostoc vinosum. The sequence goes on along the minus strand of NZ_JCACKM010000004.1, from coordinate 29,300 downwards.
TTTTGCCTTATATAAAGCAAAGTTACATTCTGAGTTTCTTTGATTTAGACTGAAAATCGGTTGAATTGAGTTCCCTTTGCCCCTGTATTAACTAAAATCGTCTTTATGAGCGATCGCATCAATTTCTCTGATTCTCCAACCACAGGTGTACCAGCAAGCAGTTTGGGAGTAATTCTACAACGTGGTGGTGAAGAGTTAATTCTAGACAAGGTTTTAGACGGCTTCACCGCCCGTGTGATCCCCGATTTTCCTCCTCAACAATTATCTCAGCTTAGCTGGGGTATTTGGCAATGCAGTATTCCCAAAGCCAGGTTGGAACTGTTCAAGGTTGCACCCAACCAACTAGAAACGGCGATGTCCCAAGCACGGGCTGACCAAAATGTCCTTTTTGCCAGCCATGTTTACAAAATTAAAGATAATCCAGGGACTTTCGTTTATTTAAATGACCAAATTACGATTCAGTTTGCCTCTGGGGTAGATGCTGCTAAAATTACTGCCATCGCCACCACGTTTAACCTAATTCAAGACAAACCAGTCTTGGGTATTCCCAATACTTTTGTATTTTTAGTCAGCAAACAAGCAACAGAAAATCCCATCAAAATCACTAACCATTTGCAAGGACTATCTGAGGTTTTAGCCGCTGAGCCTAACATCCTAGTGCAAAGCGAACCACATTACAAACCCCGCGATCCTCTTTATTCCCAGCAATGGTATCTCAATCACAACGGTGGTAATCAGTTGGCAGTGGGTTCCCATATTTCTGTAGAAAAAGCTTGGGATATCACTCGCGGTAAGCGTTCTGTAATTGTGGCTGTGGTAGATGATTCTTTTGATTTGAACCATCCAGATTTTCAAGGTAACGGCAAAATTGTCGCCCCTAGAGATTTGAAGGAGAATGACTTTTTACCTTTGTCTGCCGAAAAGGAACCCAGCCACGGTACAGCTTGTGCGGGGATAGCGCTGGCTGAAGAAAATGGTGCGGGAATTGTAGGAGTGGCCCCCGGTTGTGCTTTGATGCCCATTCGCACTACGGGGTTTTTAGATGACGAATCGATTGAAGATATTTTCAACTGGACTATTGAAAAGGGCGCTAGTGTGATTTCTTGCAGTTGGGGAGCTTCGGCTGTGTATTTCCCCTTGTCTTTACGTCAAAAGGCTGCCATCACTCGCGCTGCCACCAAAGGGCGTAATGGCAAAGGTTGTGTAATTGTGTTTGCTGCGGGAAATGCCAACCGTCCCATTAACGGTAAGGTGAATGAGAAAAACTGGCCAAAAAATATTTTACAAGGAAATACGGAATGGTTGAGTGGTTTTTCCTTACATCCAGATGTAATTGCTGTCGCTGCTGCCACTAGCTTAAATAAGAAGGCTGCTTACAGTAATTGGGGGACTAATATTTCCGTATGTGCCCCTAGTAACAATGCTCCACCGGGAATGTGGTTTGAGGAAACGGGTTTTGTAAATACACAACCTGCGATCGCCACCTCTCTTGTAGGATTGGGAATGTTGACCACCGACCAAGTAGGGGCCGCTGGCTACGATCCTGGCAACTTCACCAACAACTTCGGCGGTACTTCTAGTGCCACTCCCGTAGTCGCGGGTGTAGCAGCCCTAATATTGTCAGCAAACCCTGACTTAAGTGCCCAACAAGTCAAACGAATTTTACAAGAAACTGCTGATAAGATTGTTGACTCTGACCCCGATCCGCAGCTAGGTTTACGAGAAGGTACTTACAATGCTAGTGGTCATAGTCAGTGGTTTGGCTATGGCAAAGTGAACGCAGCTAGGGCAGTACAAGCAGCACAGCAAACATTGACGCCAGCAGCAGTTACTAGTAAACAAGTCCAGGGAGCGAATAAAAACTCAGTAGCGATTCCCGATCATGATAGACAAGGGGTAAAAAGTGCGATCGCGATCGCCGAGGCTAGTACAATCAAGGACATTCAGGTAATAGTCAGCATCACCCATGATTTTCTAGGCGATTTAGAAGTATACCTAATTGCCCCCAATAATCAAACAGTTTTGTTACAAAGCCGCACCTTGGGACGCCGCACCAACTTACAAACAACTTACGCATTGCGATCGCACCCACCCCTTAAGCAGTTATTATCACAATCAACAAAAGGAAACTGGTACTTGTGGGTAATTGATTATGCACAGCAGGATGTCGGGAAATTGAATTATTGGGAATTGATTATATGAAGCAACTAGGGGCAATGAAGCGTCAGAAATTTACTTTACAGGGCTGGATGTAGAAACCAGCCCACGGGCGAAGTAAGGGCTGGTAGTTCATTCTGTCACCGACGAAAAATAATGTACAGTGACTAATTATCTGTCGTCGTGACAAATTATTGTCATGTGTATCAGTGCGAACTGTGCAGCGACTGGTTAAAAAGTGGGAGCAAGATGGCCTTTTTATTATAGAACCCTATCCAGGGGAAAGCCTTTGGCAAAGCATCAGAAGGGTTAGTAGACTCACCAGAAAAAGTTTGAAATTAACCAAGTCTCCAGGTAAATTTTTCTGGTTGCCCAAAAAATTTGTGCGATCATAAGCAAGATTGTTGCTACTGTTGATATCACATAGGTTAGTATAACTCGTCCTAACGCCACTTACGTTTGGCAACCCACCAAAAAAAGGCGGTAGCTAGAAAACTCCACAGCAAGGATGATACTAGGGGATGAACTGGGTACTTGAAATTTATGATCCCTGGTGCGAAGGGTTTATCTATGTGTTGGGTGACAACACCAGAAACTATTGCACCGCCACCAAAGGCTATACCTAATACTTGAATGGTGTTTTCTAAAGAGCGATCGCGCTCTGCTTGTTCTGTTTCTACTATACCCCGAATAGTATCAACTAATTGTCCAAATATTTCTTTACCTGGAGCAAGATAGTTAATATCTGTTTGAATTTGTTCTTGCCATTTTTGACATTCTTTGTTGAAAAAATATTCCCAGAATTGGGGAATATTGCCGTTATTAATGGCTTTAATATTATCTAAGCAGGTTTTGTAATTAGTAATATTAGTAGTAATTGCTGTGTAGTGGGTTTCTAAATCTTGACAGCATCTAGTGTAGTCTAAGTTTGTTTGCGGAACTTGGGATATTAAGCTTTTTAATGCAGATAATTTTGGTTGATTTGCAGTTATTAGATTGTTAAATATTTGGATTTTATTTTCTAAATCGCTGTAAATTTTTCTCCCTTCTCCATAGCGTTGACGCGCTAGTTGATAAATATAAAGGATTTTATGATAGCTCCAAAATAAATCTCGCAACCAGTTATAAGCTGATTCTGCAAGCGTTCCTGTTGTTGCTTGACTATTATTAATGACTATTAAAATTTGACACTGTTTAGCAGGGTTATTTGGTGCATTGGTGTCAAGTGCTTGGTATTCAAATAATAAACTCTCAAACAATTCTCCCTTGTGTATTAATGTGGGAGAATTTAAGTTAGTTCCTGATACTAAGGCTATGGCAATTTTTTGTGCTAAAGTGTCACAATCTTCACTGGGTTCTACTTCTCCATAAACCGATAATGTTTGTCCTAATGATGCTTGAATATTAGCGGGTAATAAAGATTGGGGTTGAAAATGTTGCAGTTGGGGGATGTCTATTTCGGTGTTTGGTAATTCGGGAGATAAGGTTAAATCAACGGCGTAGGTGTCGTTAAGTAAGAATGGCTGAAGATTAGCGTTAATGTTAAATCCGGCTGGGGTGGGGAGACTACCTAAGTCTAAATCTTTTCCGGAAATGCTTAACCATTCAGTTTTGATGGCTATTTCTTGCTGGGGTGTGTATACACCATGATGATAAGAAACTAGTTTTGAGCGCAAATCTTTTAAGCCAGGAAAGGTAAGGTTATTCTCTCCCAGTTTCACCAAATTGTCCCATAATAAATGAGCATCTGCCACAACTTCATCAGGAAGATGGGTGAGGGTGTGGCGGAGATGAAAAGCGTAGAGGCTGAGGCTAAAATTCTTCACTGTGTTGGTTGAGATTTTTGCTTATCTGATAAAGGCGCGTTGATTTTAATAGCATTGTCTAACAATTCTTTTGATGATGGGCTGGGTTTATCTGGTGGTGTCTGTGATGTACTCTTAGCTATCCCTAAGTTTTTACCTACATCAATAGAAGATTCAGCAGTGATTATTTCGAGGTTTTGTTCGTAAGCTGTTAACAGTTGACTGCGAGATGCTGTTTGTAACCACTCTTCTAATATTTCGGCAATTTCTTCATCGTCATCTTCTGGGAAATTGCTACGTATTTGCTGTAATTCTTCCCAGTCTGCTAGAGAAATTAACTGTGATTGTGAATTAAGTATTTGAATAAAGGCTTGGATGCTATTTTGAGATGACATTTGTTAAACTCCTTTACCTGTGTGATAAAAAGCAGCCCAATAAAAAGGTGACTCAAAGGGTTGTGTAGATTCTCCTTTGTCTTTGGCAATTTCAGTAAAGTGTTTATCTATTACTTTCTGCCAAGATATAAGTAATGATGATTTAGGTAGCCAATCTTGAAAGCCTTTAGTTGTTGTATTTCTTAACCAGTGTTGTGCTGCATTTAAAGCTAATACAATATTAGTTTGCTGCTGGAGTTCTTCGTAAAATTTAATCATGAATAAGGCTGTAGCTGTAGTACTGACAGTCCAAAGGCTGCTGACTACATTGGTGCTACCAGCTAACAAAAAGCCACTGGGTAAACCTATGTATTCGTCACTGGTGTTGCTGGAATCTATCATCCCAGTTTCGCAAGCTGAAAGGGTGACTAGGTGACAGTTAGCTAATTTGAAGTGAGCGATGATCTCTGTTAAAGTTAGGTTTGCGTCGGCTAATTTTAAGCCGGAATCTAGGGGAGAGTCAGAGTTGAAGTAGCCGTGACAAAAGAAAAAGATGTTGTTCGCTTGGCTTAATTCTTGGTTGAGGGTGGTGTGATGATTTTCATCAACATGGAGAATTGCTGATTTGTTGGCGTTGGCTTGTTTGATAATATGAGCTTGAGTAAATTTCTTTTTAATAGCGGCGACTGCACCTAAGTCTTTTTCGTAGCCTTGATCTTGATATAAATCTGTTGTGGGGTTCTGTACAGCAAATAAGGATTTTAATAATGATTGAGATTCAGGATGTTGACGCAGTTGCACTTGTTGTAAGATTTGACAACTAGGTGCATAGCTTACGCCCTTGGGGAATAAGTCAATTAAGTATGATGATTTGACGGGTAAAGCATGGAGAGGGAATAGGTGTAAGAAGCGATGAGGAATGAGGATTAATCTTTGGCATTGTTCGGGGATGTGGGCTAATATTTCTTCAATGTGCAGAATTTCTGCTAACTTGTTCAGGCGTGTTTCTAGTTGATTCTGCCATTGTATTTTATCTTCGTCTTCTGGATTGTCGTAATCATTTAAATATTCAATAGTCCAATCTATTAGGGCTGCTCTCTCTTCTGGTGGTGATTGCCAAGAGGTTAATTGTTGTCCGTGAGATTGGATAATAAATGTGAGAATTGTATCTGTGGCAATATACCATTCTATAACTGCTGTATTTGCATCTAAAGTTTCTGGGAATTTATCAAACTTAAAGCCAGAACCAACAGGCAAATATTTATCTTGTAAGTTGTTGCGTTGCTGTCGCAATTCTTGGAGACGTTTTGCTAAGTCTTGGGGATTTTTCACTTTACCATTTTGGATTTGATATTGTCCTGCGGCTATTTTATCTCTGTAGGTTTCTAGTTGAGTTATATCATCTAGAGGGAAGATAGTTTTAGAGTCACGTTCGAGGATTTGCTCAACTAAATTGCGAGTTTTACTATGTTCAGCATATTCAATTGCTTCGGTAATCTGATTTAATTCTAAGCAAACTTCTACCATGCGGCTATAAACTTCGTTAAATTGTTCCGCTTGCTTGCGTTTGCTTTCTTCACCAGATACTATTTCTTCCCGCAAAGATTCTACTGTAGTAATAGCTAATTCAAAGGTATTGTAAGCTAAGGTAAACTGATTTATTTTTTGGTAAGCAATTCCTAGTAACGTTAGAGATTCTGCATATTTTTGAGGAAAACCCTCAATAGTATAAACTTTCAAAGCTTCTTGGCAGCAAGCAATTGCCTGCTCTAAATTACTAACCCGCTCCCCTTTGATTCTAGAAAGAAAAACAAGACCAAGATTATTTTGTGTCGTTGCCCATTCATCAGGAAAAGCGTCTAAAGTATAAACTTTCAAAGCTTCTTGGTAAAAAGCAATTGCCTGCTCTAGATTACTAACTCGCTCCGCTTTGATCCTAAAACTATAAACACTAGCCAAACTATTTTGTGTCCTTGCCCACTCATAAGGAAAAGCGTCTAAAGTATAAACTTTCAGAGCTTCTTGGCAACAAGCAATTGCCTGTTCTAAATTATCAACCCGCTTCCCTCTGATTCTGTAAAGGTAAGCATGTCCAAGATTATATTGCGCCCTTGCCCATTCATAAGGAAAAGCGTCTAAAGTATAAACTTTGAGTACCTCTCGGCAACAAGCAATCGCTAGTTCTAAATTATCAGCCCGTTCTCCCCTGATTCTGTAAAGGTAAGCATTTCCAAGGTTGTTTTGCGTCCTTGCCCATTCATAAGGAAAAGCGTCTAAAGTATAAACTTTCAGAGCTTCTTGGCAATAAGCAATTACCTGTTCTAAATTTTCAGCCCGCTCCCCTCTAATTCTGTAAAGATAAGGTAAGGCAATATTAGTATGAACTGCTGCCCATTCATAAGGGAAAGCGTCTAAAGTATAAACTTTGAGAACCTCTCGGCAACAAGTAATTGCTAATTCTAGATTCTCAGCCCGTTCTCCCCTGATTCTGTAAAGGTAAGCTAAAGCAATATTAGTATGAACTGCTGCCCATTTATCGGGAAAAGCGTCTAAAGTATAAACTTTCAGAGCTTCTTGGAAACAAGCAATTGCCTGTTCTAAATTCTCAGCCCGTTCTCCTCTGATTCTCTCAATGTAAGCTCCCCCCAAATTAGTTTGCGTCATTGCCCAATCAACGGGAAAAGCATTACGGGTTGTAACCTCAAGAGCAGCAGTATAGGATGCGATCGCTTTTTCTAAATTCTCAGCCCGTTCTCCTCTGATTCTGTAAAGGTAAGCATTTCCAAGGTTATTTTGCGTCCTTGCCCATTTATCGGGAAAAGCGTCTAAAGTATAAACTTTCAGAGCTTCTTGGCAAAAAGCAATCGCTAGTTCTAGATTCTCAGCCCGTTCTCCCCTGATTCTGTAAAGGTAAGCTACAGCAAGATTACTATGAACTGCTGCCCATTGATAGGAAAAAGCGTCACGAGTGTAGACATTTAGTACAACTTTATAACCAGTGATCGCAATTTCCATATTGCTGGCTTTGTCACCCAAGGAGAAATCCTTTATTAGATTGCAAAAAAGGAAAATAACCTTTGCCAGCAATTCTGCTATCTCTCCTTCCGTTTCTATTAGTGTTTTTGTACCCCAACGGTACAAGATTTCTCGTAATACTTCATTGAGTTTATTTTTATTCCTTACCAGTAAAGGATAAACTACCTGGGCATCACCTTCACTATCTGCTGTTGCCTTCAGCACTTGCTTTAATAAATCTAAGTATTCTTGTTCTGTGGTAGTCAATGATAAGTAACTATAAACCCCAAGCTTCTGTCCTGCTATATTCATCAAACGATTAGCTTGGTCTAATTTTCTCTGTGCCAGCAGATTACTTGACACTTCCAGCATCTTTTGTACCAAGCCAGCATCCACTAAATTTTGATTTGCTGCCAAAATCTCTTGGATTTCACCGTCACTACGACAACTCAACAGATATTGAATAAGGTTGAGGTAAGCTTGCTGACGCTGTTCGTTCATGGGTAAAGGCGTGAGACGCAACATAATCAAGAGAATAATTCAACGCCAACGCCCTCAATTCCAGAAAAGTCTAGAATTTCATCACAGGTGATGCGTTTGTGACGATGCAAAAATCTCATGAAAGAAAAAGTCTATGTAGAAACTTCAGTAATAAGTTATCTAACTTCTCGTCCTAGCCGAGATATTGTGATTGCAGGGCATCAACAAATTACCCAAGAATGGTGGCAAAATTATCGAGATAAATTTATTTTAGTGGCTTCACAGCTAGTTATTCAAGAAGCCAGTGCTGGAGATTCTATTACCTCTGAACAAAGACTAAAAATCTTAGAAACAATAGAATTATTAGAAAAGGCTATGAACCAGTAATAATTTGTACCCCTGAAGAACTGATAGAAAGGTAAAAGTTATGTGGGAAGATCCAATTATCAAAGAAATTCATCAAGCTAGACAAGCCCATTCAAATCAATTTAATCATGACTTACAAGCAATTTATCAAGATTTAAAAGCACAAGAAAGAAAGAGCAAGAGAAAATTTGTTTCTTATCTTCCAAAGTTGTTGAAAGATGTTTCTTTGTTGCATAAGACTTAATGCGTTCACACAGTGTACCGTAGGTAATCGCCTGACTCACCGCAAACATACTCCTACAAAATAGTGTGTAGGCACATCCTGCCCCAAGCATCGCCTATCTTTTACCATACAATCAAAATCATAAGCCAGTAGGGTGTGTTAGGCGTAAGCCGTAACGCACCGCAAGCTTTGTGGTAGATGCGTTACGCTGTCGCTAACGCATCCTACGTGTATTTCAAAAATCAAATATTAGTCCTATAGTTACTTAACTCATCGCCTCAACTAACTTTTTGCGACTAGGACGCTTACGCTCTGATTTTTTCTTCAATCCTACAGCTTGAGCTTGATTGCTATCTGAGCCATACTGTCCTCGTACAACTTCTTTCATCGCTAACACCGCATTGTGAAATTCCCACTCTGCTAATCGCGCCGCATCAGACGCAGCACGGTATAAAGTTAGTTTCTCAACTTCGGCTTTTTGAGCATTTAACATTGCTTGATAAGATTGGTCTAATTTGCTCGTGGAAGCATCATCTCGGCTGGTTTGATAATCAGTGATGGTTTGCAAACCGTGGAATGAATTAATATCTTGATCAATGGTAGGAGGCGTGAGACGGCGGTTTGTGTTTTGCATGGCTGTTAATATATCCGTAGTGGACTATATATCTAGCGTGTCAATTTAAACTTAAAATCGCTTGAGAAAATACACGTAATTAACGCCATCTGTAACTTAAAAGTTTGTAGTCAGGGCTAAAGCCCTGATCTTAACGTAGCCAAAAGACACTTTAATAGGACTAAAGTCCTCTCTGCGAGACGCTGCGCGAACACTACAAGAAATTTCCGACTCCCATCCTTACTTGATATTATTTTTCTGCAAGGCAATACATCATTAATGTAAGGCGATACATTATCAATGCAAGGCGATACATTGTGAATGTCAGGCAATACATTATCAATGCAAGGCAATACATTGTGAATGCAAGGCGATACATTATTAATGTAGCAAATTACATTTTAGGTATAGCTATTGCAATTAAAAATCGCAACTGTAACAAAGCATTCGCAAATGATATTTTGGCGATGCCTGCGGTGGTCACTGAAGCTTACTCGTTCGCGCAGCGTCTCGTAGAGAAGTGCTGGCTACGCCCACGCATTTATTGATTTTGTGATTTCGGCGATTAAGGATTTAGCGGAGCCAGTTTCCGTCCTCGTGAGAATTTTAGGTAACAGGAAGATGCGATCTTAAAGAAGAACAACGCTGAGGATGTTTGGTATCTTGATATTACTCGCTAAAGCGTTTGAGGTTTTGGTGTAAGATTTCGTGAATGCGATCGCTCAAACCCACAGAGCTGGCAGTATAGTCTTGCCCAAGCTGGGAGATATGCGAAAAATTGTCCAAAGTGAAATTCAAGCTAGATCTGAGCAAAAATGCCCTGGTTATCTAGAAGCCCAGCAAAAATATGTCAAACAGTACCGCATTAACGTGCATCACTGGAGTTATGGCCGATTACTTGACGACATTAATCTGTCACCGACGACAAATAATTAGTCACTGTACAAAAATAATGGACGTAACTGGATTCGAACCAGTGACCTCTACGATGTCAACGTAGCGCTCTAACCAACTGAGCTATACGTCCTTAACCACACGATTTATCAATATAGCATATATTGAACGAGTATGTAAATACTTGATGCTTGTGTAGCCTAGTATTCCCCCTTATGATATTTAAAGTGGTTTATGAAGTAGACAGCAACAGAAATAAGCGTTTTATTCGTTGCTATGTCTAAGTTTGGAGGTTAAGATCGCTCTTTTACAATCAACTCAATCAAGCCATCAATCAGGCGATCGCGTTCCATCGGCATAATATCCTTGCCATGCAACATTTCCTGCACAATCATGAAATGCACAATAGCACCCACAAAAATTCGTGCTGTCGCTTCCGCGTCAGATAATTTGAGCTGCGGACAATTTGTGAAATAGTAGCAAAGCCTTCTAAATGCATTCTGCTCGATATTGCTAACAAAGGCGCGAGCCAACTGGGGAAATCGCCCCGACTCACCCAGAATCAGCCGCATAAAATTGAGAAACTGCGACTCATTTATCCCCATATCTAAGGCTCGGTTGGCAAAATTTCTCAGAACGATTTGGGGTGCGGTTTGCAAAATCTGATCATCCGCTGCACCAAAAATAGATTGAAATTTTTGCTCAACAAGACGCCGAATCAGGGCAATGAATAAGCTTTCTTTGTCTTGAAAGTGGCTATACACCGTGGCTTTGGAAACTTTTGCAGCGATCGCCACCCGATCCATACTGGTTGCCGCATAGCCGTGGGTCAAAAACTCTTGCATTCCGCCTTCTAAAATGGCTTCGGTTTTCTCTAGAGAAAGCTGTCTATCTGCGCGTTCAGGTTTTGCCTGTCTCATGCCGGGTCATCCTTAAGGCTGAATCAATCTTAAGCTGTCGTGCATTTAATTTGCACATTCACTGGTGGTTGTCATTTGTATTTAATGAGTGTTTTTGCCACAAATAGTGCAATATGTCAGCGCATTGGCTTACTTGACATTATAAACTAAACCGACTAGTTTAGTAATAGCTACACTAGTCGGTTTAGTATAGTCGGCTTTCAGCAAAGGAGTCAATTACTTATGCAGGGTCAGATTCAGAGCCGGAATCAATTCATCAAGGCAATATCCCAGCGAGGAGTTGTGATTGCTGGAATTATACTGTTGGGCGTCAGTGGCGCTATGACATATGGATGGATGCGAATGTCATCAGTGAAGCGGGAGGTTGCTGCACCTGTGACAACCCCTGTGATTCAGACGGTGACGGCGCTCGGACGATTGGAGCCCCGAGGCGAAGTGATTAAGCTCTCGGCTCCTACTTCCAGTCAAGGAAATCGAGTTGATCGATTGCTGGTGCAAGAGGGCGATCGCGTCAAAGTTGGTCAAGTCATTGCCATTTTGGACTCCCATGATCAACGCCAAGCTGCTCAAGAAGAAGCAGAAGAACAAGTAAAAGTGGCACGTACCCAACTAGAGGTGATTCAAGCGGGCGCGAAAAAAGGCGAAATCAATGCCCAAAAAGCAGAAATTGAGCGATTAATTGCCGAACGTCAGGGTAATATTGCAGCGCAAGCCGCAACCGTCGCTCGACTGCAATCAGAATTACAAAATGCCCAAGCCGAGTTCAATCGTTATCAATTGCTGTATCAAGAAGGCGCAATTTCCGCGTCTGAACGTGACAGCAAACGCTTAGCCTTAGACAAGGCACAAAAGTCTGTCCAAGAAGCGCAAGTCAATCTTGAGCGCCTGCGTTCGGCCACGCCGCCAGAATTGAACAGCGCCAAAGCAACACTAGATAAAATTTCCGAAGTCCGTCCTGTGGATGTGCGTTCGGCACAAGCAGAAGTCAACCGAGCGATCGCAGCCTACAATCAAGCAAAGGCCAGTTTCAATCAATCGCTAGTGCGTTCTCCAATCAATGGTGAAGTGCTAGATATTCATACACGAGCGGGGGAAGTTGTGGCGACGGATGGTATTGCAGAGATTGGGCAAACGCGGCAGATGCAAGCGATCGCCGAAGTCTATCAAAGCGATATTAGTAAAGTTCAGCTTGGGCAACGAGTTCGGGTAACTAGTACCTCAATTCCGGGTGAATTAACAGGAAAAGTTGAGCGAGTAGATTCTCAAGTGCGCCGACAAGAGGTTGTCAACACTGATCCCAGCGAGAATATCGATGCCAGAGTCATTGAGGTGCATATCAACTTAGATGATGCCTCTAGTCAAAAAGCTGCCAAATTCACAAATCTACAAGTTCAGGTGGTGATCGAACAATGATTGGATTCATCCAACAGCTACAACGGCGTACTTCCTTGGGATGGCTGCAACTGAGTCATGAGAAAGGTCGCTTGCTGGTTGCCTTGGCAGGCATTGCCTTTGCAGATGTGTTGATGTTTATGCAGTTGGGCTTTCAGAATGCGCTATATGACAGTAATACCCGTGCCAATCGGGCCATGTTAGCTGACATTGTGTTGCTCAGCCCCAAAGCCCTCAATCTGCAAAATCTGTCTACCTTTTCCCGGCGGCGACTGCTGCAATCTAGAGACGTTCCAGGGGTGCAAACAGCAACTGCACTTTACATCAACAACATCACCTGGAAAAATCCCCAAACTCGCCTCAACGCCACCGTACAGGTACTAGGATTTGCGCCTGATGAGCCAGCTTTTAACTTACCAGAAGTCAATCAACAACTCAGTAAACTCAAGTTGCCGGATACGGTTTTATTTGATCGCGGTGCCAGAGGTAAGTATGCAGAGGCAGTAGCTCAAGTGAATCAAGGAAAAATAGTAACGACGGAAGTCGAGCGCCGCACCTTAACGATTGCCGGACTATTTAGCTTGGGGGCTTCCTTTGGTGCAGATGCTAACTTGATGGTGAGCGATCAAACCTTTCTGCGCTTGTTTCCGCGACGAGAGGCTGCTAGCGTTAGTCTGGGGCTGATTCAGGTGAAACCGGGTTATGATCCCCAGCAAGTTGCTGCTGCTTTAGAATCTCATTTACCCGAAGATGTACGTGTACTGACTGCTCAGCAGTATGTGCAATTCGAGGAAAACTATTGGAAAACTGCCAGCCCGATTGGATTTGTATTTGGGCTAGGAACTGCAATGGCGTTTGTGGTTGGCGTTGTGATTGTGTATCAAGTGCTATCGACTGACGTGAACACGCACCTCAAGGAGTACGCCACCTTCAAAGCAATGGGTTACGGTAATTCCTACTTATTGGGCGTTGTGTTTGAAGAAGCAATCATCCTCGCATTTTTCGGATTTATCCCAGGTACGATTTTACCATTGGGACTTTATGCCCTAGCTGCGAAAGCCACTGCTCTCCCCATTTACATGACAGTTTCCAGAGCAATTATGGTTTTAATGCTGACGATTGTGATGTGTGCGCTTTCGGGTGCGATCGCCACTCGCAAACTCCAGTCCGCCGATCCAGCAGATATGTTTTAGGAATGTATGATGATGGCGATCGCTATTTCTGTACAAAATCTCGATCATTATTTTGGTCAAGGTCAGCTTCGCAAACAAGTATTGTTCGATGTCAATCTCGAAATTAATGCAGGTGAGATTGTGATTATGACGGGGCCTTCGGGGTCTGGAAAAACGACATTGCTGACATTAGTTGGTGGGTTACGTTCTGCCCAGTCTGGCAGCTTGCAAGTTTTAGGACAAGAACTGTGCGGGGCCAGCGCTCAACAGCTAACGCGAGCGAGAAAACAGCATGGGTATATTTTTCAAGCACACAACTTGCACGGCAGTTTAACCGCATTACAAAACGTAAAAATGGGCTTAGAGCTACATCAAGAACTATCTCTGTCAGAAATGAAAGCGCGATCAAAGGCGATGTTAGAACACGTTGGATTAGGTGAGCGCATCAATTATTACCCCGATGATTTATCGGGTGGACAGAAACAGCGGGTAGCGATCGCGCGTGCGCTCGTCAGCCATCCCAAACTAGTCCTTGCTGACGAACCCACAGCGGCTTTGGATAGTAAATCAGGTCGAGATGTGGTCAATTTGATGCAAAATCTGGCAAAAGAGCAAGGTTGCACAATTTTATTGGTGACGCACGACAATCGGATTCTAGACGTTGCTGATCGCATCGTCCACATGGAAGATGGCATACTCAAGCGCAACTCCGCAGCTTCAGCGGGTCTAAGCTGTTCCACATATAACTTGCATAATTAGGGCGGGCAAGATGCCCACCCCACAAGAGTTTTATTTAATTTGATTATGTAATTTAGATGTTTTTTAGCTTAGTAGGGGCAGGTTGATAAACCCGGCCCCCTGCCCAAAGAGCTTAGACCAATGGCAAAAAAGGTGAGATAATTTAATAAAAATTAATAACCTCCGCCGATGCTAAGACTGATTACTGACTTCGACGGCCCAATTATTGATGTTTGCGATCGCTACTACCGTGTTTATCAATTTTGTCTAGAGAACACTCGATACTCAGATCAGCCAATCAAACAGCTCTCCAAAGCAGAATTTTGGCAGATGAAGCGATCGCGCATTCCCGAAAAACAAATTGCTTTGAATTCTGGTTTGAATGAAGCGCAAGCACAAGAATTTTCTCAGTTGCGTAAGCAAGTAGTACACACAGAACCTTACTTTGAGTATGATAGGCTTGCGCCTGGTGCTGTCGATGCACTATTGAAGGTTCAACAAGCTGGGATTGATTTGGTAGTCATGACCATGCGCCGAGTTTGGGAACTAGATTATGCTTTTAAAAAATATGACTTAGAGAGATTTTTTCCAAAAAATCGTTGTTATTGCTTGAGTGACGATTATATAAAAACCCGTGACATCGAAGACAAGCCCTTATTAATGGCACGAGCCATAGAAGAACTGCCACTTGCCGCTGATACATGGATGGTAGGGGATACAGAAGCTGACATTGCCGCCGCCAAAAAACACGATATTAAAGTCATGGCTGTAGAATGCGGTATCCGCGATCGCACCCAACTAGAACTTTACCACCCCGACCTGGTTGTCAAAGATTTGAGCTTCGCTGTCGATTTAATCCTTGAGCCTCAACGTCAATGAGTCATTTTCCGTGTTTTCCAAAGGAGGTGGACTTCGCTTGTGTAGTAGCGAATTATATTCGCCCAAAACTTTTAAAACATCCTCTTAAGGTGAATCAAATTGACCCACCCTACATAATTCCCCATTCCCCACTCTTCATTGCTGCTGAATTTGTTTGATTAGTTGTAGCAGTTGTTGATAATCTTCTGTTTTGCCTTGTTCGAGATTGAGGTCGGCTGCTTTTTGCAAATCTGCGATCGCGCCTTGTCTATCTCCCAGTTGAAAGCGGGTGATTCCTCGAACTGTGTAGGCTGGGGCAAAATTAGGATTTAGCTTGAGAGATTGGTTGAAATCATTAATTGCTCCTTGCTTGTCTCCCAAATCAGAACGGACTATGCCCCGACCGGCGTAGGCTGGGGCAAGTTTAGGATTAATCTTGAGTGCTTGGTTATAGTCTTTGAGTGCCCCTTGCTTGTCTTTTAATTGATAGCGAGCCAGACCTCTACCTGCATAGGCTTCAGCAAATTTGGGATTAATTTTTAGGGCTTGGTTGAAATCTGTAATTGCACCTTGATTATCGTCTAGACTATTCCGGGCGATGCCGCGATTATTATAAGCTAATACATAGTTGGGGTTAAACCGCAAGGCTTGGCTGTAATCTCCTAGTGCCCCTTTCTTATCTCCCACAGCAGAACGGACAAGACCTCTGTTATTGTAAGCATCGGCATCATTGGGATTAATTTTTAGAGATTGGTTGAAATCTGCGATCGCTCCTGAGTGATCTCCTAAAAGATAGCGAGCCAGACCCCGGTTATTGTAAGCTTTGAGATAGTTAGGATTGAGTTTGATAGCTTGGGTATAGTCAGCGATCGCCCCTCTAAAATCGCCTTGATCGTACTTATTACCAGCTTGAATATAGAAGTCATCAGCTTTTGGTGCTGTAGCTTTTGGTATGTTGGGAGGAGTGATACCGATATCTACCCCGGCTTTGGTTGCCAATCTTAAAAAAGTGTTGATAGGAATTCCCAAGTTAAAGCCCGTTTTGACGACGATGTTGGGATTTTGCTTAGAAACTTTAAAATTTTCTGTTGTGTCACCTCTGCCGTGAATTCCGATGAGTTCACCTTGAGCATTTAACACCGGGCCGCCACTCATTCCTGGTAACGTATCATTGTTATAAACCAGGGCATAACCATCGCGCAAAGCCTTTGTAGCATTAGCGGTAACTCGCCCATCAGTGAAATTGTAAATTACCTCGGAAATTGCCGCCGTTGCTTGGGGGAAACCTGCAACATAGACGGTTGCACCTTCTTTCGATGCATCAGAGTTGCCCATTTGAGCAACTGGGTAATTTTTGTCACTAGTAAATTGGGCGATCGCCAAATCTACATCTGGCATTTTTTGGACAGTGCTGTAATTGAGTTGATAGCGCTGACTATCCGGGGTGACAATTTCGTATTTCGCTTGGGCTTCGACGACATGCCGAGCTGTGAGAACAGTATAAGTATTACCTGCTTTTTTAATAATTACTCCAGTTCCAGAGCTATCTTGATGAGCAATTTGTACTGTAATAGCTTTGGCAATTTTACCCACTTCAGTTGAGGAGAGTGCCACAGCTGTTTGCGGCTGTACAAGGGTAACTGTGACTCCAATTAGCGCTGGTGCGAGTAAATCATTAAATTTCATATTGTGTCAAAAGAAGTGACGCATAGACGCTAAGCGGCTTGCCTTTGGCATCGCTAGCAGAAGATTTTGTTGATCAGTAATTAGACGGACTCTTGATTAACTGTATTGGTTCCACTTTTTAATTTATAAGTGTTAATACTCATGATTGATGGATGGGCTAAGCGACTAACAAGATATAATACACAAAAGCAGCGGGAGGTTGTTATAAGTTGACATTTACCAGACGTGCAGCGTAAAGCCCCCGTGTTTCTAACCGGGGGATATAAGCGAACAGGATTGATGAATAAACCATTAGATCCAACACTGTCAACCCAAATTGCTGAAAGCATAAACAGCAAAGCTGCTACCCCGTTTGATAATGCTTACAGAGCTGCATTAGCGACGAAGGGAGCAACATATGTTCAAGGGTTTTTGGTTTTTGATCAAAAGCCGTACAGACCTGTTGAACACGCTTGGATTGAGTTAGGCGAGTGCATAGTTGATCCAACATTACCACATTTGCGTACAAATCCTCAAAATTTATGGTATTTTGTAGCACAGCAGCTAACCGTAAAAAAACTGAAAGCAATCATCGAAGAATCGCAAGAAGATTATCCAGAAGATGATCCGCTACCTATTTATGGTGAGCCGCCCTATGAGTATTACGGTGATGTGATGTTAGGTGGTCAAGATTACTTAGATGCTTATCAAGCCGCAGAGACTAAGTGTAAAGAAATTAACGAACTCAACGCTGAGCGTAATTGATAGTTATTTGAGAGGTGAAGCTAAACGCTGTTTGAAATCGCGGATAGCAGTGCTGGTGTTACGCTTGTAGGCAATTTGCACACAACGAGCGATTGCACTTAATAAATCAAAGTTGGGAAAATAGCAGCTGTGGGTTTGTAGTTGATAATCCGCTGCTTGTAATTGATAAATCAATAACTGTTGATTTTTGAATAACCAAACTTCAGGAACACGATAGGGAAGATAATCTCGTACATCAGAATAACTGGTAACATCAATTTCAATCACTAAATCTAGTGGTGGGTCTTTTTGCCAGTCGATGCGTTTCTTTCCAGATACTGCTTGCCAGTTATCGATATAAAAGCAATAATCTGGTTCAATGCCGCTTTCATCGGGTAAGCTCATGGTAAGGGGTGTAAATGCGTCATATTCTCGCTCATTTACCTAAATTTCGCTTCATTTGCTCTAATTCTTCTTGAGTTTCCCAGCGGCGGAATTTCTCTTCTAAGTCGTCAAAACTATTACTGCTAGCTTGATTCCACCAACCATTAGTTTCTAAGCGCTGTTGGGTTTGAGCTTTGGCGCGTGCTGTTTGCGCTTCGGTAGCTTTGGCTTGTACTTCTTGTCGCCGTTGCTGAATTTTTTGCAGTAGTTCCTGAGATTGGCCGATGCGTTCTTTGAGTCCTTGCATGTGTCCCCAGCGCTGATTGCCTTCGCGTAATAAGGCGGCTTCTCTCTCTTGTGCTGCCGTTACCAAATCTTGTCTACCAGCGTCTTTGGCTTTTTGGACGCGGATATGCCAACGCTGAATTTCTTGAGCTGTGGATAAGATATCCTCTTGCGATCGCTTCTGTTGCAATTGTAAATCTGCTATTAACTTTAATGTATCTTCCTCTTGCTCGCGTAGCTGCTCTAACAGCGCGTCTAACTCTAAATGTGGATTACTACGCAAGAATTCTTCTAAACGGTTTTCTAGAAACCGACTCAAATCATCAAATAAGCCCACTGCTAGAACTCCAAAAGTCGGTGTGTGACTATTTTATTGTAGTAATTATCATCCAAGGCGAACAATAATTCAATCTTGGGAGTAGGGAAGAGAGATTTTCATGCTTTTGTGGCGTGATTGATTACAACGGTGTAATCCAATATGTAATACCCCTAACTACTTTGTTTTTAAAACCAAATTTAGGTAAATTATCCTCAGATAAACCTACATAAGTCCAATGGGGAATATCATTTTCTACAGTTTGAAACCAACTATTTTGATTTAGGGCTTGTCTTTGCTTTCGGCTGGATAGGCGTAAATCAATCGCTAGTCCCCACAGATGTTGAGAAGTCCCAGGAGGGGCAACTGTACCCAGAATTTTTGTTTCTTTACCTTGTTGTACTTTTGTCAAAGTTTGATTGTTGGCGTATTTGTGCCAAAATCGTAAATTTGTAGTAAAGTCGCGAGTGCAATCACTAGTACCATAACCAGATTTTAGCGGGATATTTTGCTGGGAGCGTGCTTTATTTAAGGCTTCTGCCGCTGGTTTTTGTAAATAACAGTTATTAGTTCCATCAACGTGACTCATTGTTAAATTAGCTTGAAATTCTTGAGTTTCTTGTTCATTATTTAAGATAACTGTTTGTGGTAATTTAACTTCTGGGTCTGTGTTGACGAATACTGCACCATATACCCGCAGCAAAGTATATTCAAAAGTTTTATGCTGAGGAATTGGGGATAAATTATTGGCGATCGCAGATAAAAAACGCTCTTGATTACTTAAAGACTGATCAGGAATAAATGATAATTTTTTGATATCTTTAGATGTATCTATGCAACGTAATAAACTATTATTCAAACACTCATTTAATGGTTGGGCGGTTGTACTTAATTGGTGATGGCTAACTTCATTGCTAGCAACTATTGTAAAAATAATAAAAAATATAATAGTAATAAATTTTATTTTGCTTAAAACTTTTTTCATAAATTAACTTGATAATTTAGATTTAATTTGATGGCAAAATTGTATAAAAATTTGAAAACTAGGTAGGTGATTGTTTTCATCTTCTATCCTTCTTAATAATTGCTGTAGGTAATGTAACTTTAATACGTCACCAGGATTTTTTTTAGAATAATTAGTATTCTTTGCCCTCAATAATTCTTTTAAGTATGCTTCATGAAATTGGGCATGAGTATTAAATTTATCATACTTACCCTTTAGTTCTGGGCAATTAATCAATAGATCATAATAACGGGTATAATTTAACAAAGGATTACTTTGTGGTTGCCTTGAATAAATTTTTCTGTTTCCTAATAACCAAGTTTCAAGGCAACGATTTTGGACAATAATAACAAGCTGTGTGCCTTCCATCTGAATGTTTTCAGCGGTTAAAAAATCATAAATTTCTTGCTGAATACAGCTAACTGTATTCTCTTCTGCATCTAAACAGACTACAAAGTAGTTATACCTTCCATTTGCACAAATATCTGCAACAGCATTAGGAAGATGATCGTAAATAATCGAGGGATAACCTTCTGCACTGAATAGATAATAGTTATTTTGAATAACTTCATCATAGTTATTAACTCGTTGTAATTCTGGTAGTAGATGGTTTAACCAAGCTGGATAAACTTTTCTTTCAGTTCTTTTTCCTTCTACAAGAAAGTATAAATTCATCCAACTGCAATACCTTCTTTGTAAGCGTCGAGATTAATCAGTTGTATAAATGCTTGATGTTTAGATTTACCTAAATTAAAATCTGTAGCATCTCTTGCTGTAACTACACCTCCTTTACGAGATATAATTTTCCAATGTTCCATTTCGACTTTATTAATTATGTATGGATGATGGCTAGTAATTATAAATTGTAGCTCTCTATTATCAAATAATAAATCGCTTAAAACATCAATACAATTAACTCCTAAACTATTTTCAAATTCATCAATTAGAATTACAGTTCCTTCAGATGATAAATAAAGTTCACTAATATGTATGAGTGTTCTCATCATTCCTGACGATATGCGTTCTTGAGTAATCCAATTACTTACACCTTTTTCTTTAATTTTAATAATAGGATAATCTAACATTATTTCAGGTAAATTCTCATCATCATCTGGCTCAATTTTGATGTCTTCTACATACTCGAAAATATTTATAAAATGTTCTTTTATTTTTTGATAAATATCTTGATTATGATTATAAACTAGCGCTAATTTTGAAAGTATTGGCAAGTTAGTTTCTTGAATTTTATCCAAAGAGGAATACTTGTCATTCACAGTTTTATTCTGAAAAACTGAATTAAGTAAATTATCAAATGAAATAGATATATCTTTTGAATTATCGCTATAAGTTACCTTGTTAAAACTATTTTTGACTGGAGCAATATCTTCCTCTTCACTCAATATTTCTACCGCACTTTGAAAAGGTGATAGTTTTGGCAATTTATTACCATTAAATTTGATATCATTTTCATGCCTTTCTATAATTAGTTTTTCATTTATATACAAATACTCTTGATTAATCTTAGATTTTTCATTTTCAAACTCTTTATTTCCTTTATCTTCTACATAAACAATTTTATTTTTTCTTTTTGTTTCAAATTCACCACTCCATTTATACTCATAATTATTTGCTGTAAAAATTACATTCCATTCCACACCATTTAATGATGCGCCTCTAGCTATTTTTTTCAAATTTATAATAGATTTAAGTATCTGAGTTTTACCAACACCAGACACACCAACTAAAAGATTGAATTCGGAAAACTTGATTGGTTCAAAGCGCCACTCTAGTTCATGGTCATAATATGTTACCTGATTGATTTTCATTTCTACCTATTGCGATAGCATTACTTTCATTAATTACATATTATATTAGCTAGTAGGTTGGGTTTCACTTCATTTAACCCAACTTACGTTGAATGCATAAATTTAGATGTTTTATACCACTACAGTAATTTTGTTTTTACTTGATAAATAACCTCTGAAGTCAAAAACATAAATGCATAACAACTTAGTGAATGTAATAACTCTTCCGTTATAAATCTACATCCATGAAACCACTGGAACAGTTAAAATTAAAAAGAACCATCAACTTACTTTACTTTTGTCGTAAAAGTTCAAAGCCCTGCCCCTGGCTGGCAACTTATTTACCACTGTTCCCTGTTCCCTTTCATCTCTAAGTATGACCATGCACAATTCCATAGAATTCCAAGACGCTTTTGATGTGATTGTCGTCGGTGCAGGTCACTCTGGTTGTGAAGCTGCCCTCGCTACGGCCCGCCTTGGCTGTCGTACCTTACTGTTGACACTCAACTTAGACAAAATTGCTTGGCAACCCTGTAACCCCGCCGTGGGTGGCCCTGCCAAATCTCAGTTGACTAATGAGGTAGATGCACTCGGCGGCGAAATTGGCAAGATGGCAGACCGTACCTACCTACAAAAGCGTATCCTCAACTCTTCACGAGGGCCCGCTGTTTGGGCATTGCGTGCCCAAACAGACAAACGTGAGTATGCAGCGGTGATGAAGGGGATTGTGGAAAATCAAGAAAACTTGACAATCCGCGAGGGTATGGCAACAGATTTAGTTCTGGGCGCTAACGATGAAGTGATTGGTATTGAGACTTACTTTGGTGTGGCGTTCGAGTGCAAAGCCGTGATTTTGACGACTGGCACATTTCTAGGAGGACGGATTTGGGTTGGTAATAAATCTATGCCAGCCGGACGTGCTGGAGAATTTGCTGCCGAAGGATTGACACAAACCCTAAATCGTTTGGGCTTTGAAACCGGACGCCTTAAAACTGGTACACCAGCACGGGTAGACAAGCGATCGGTAGACTATAGTAAAATGGCAATTCAACCAGGGGATGAGGAAATACACTGGTTTAGCTTTGACCCGGATGTGTGGGTAGAACGGGAACAGATGCCTTGTTACATCACCCGCACAACTGCCGAAACCCATCGCCTCATTCAGGAAAATTTGCATCTGTCGCCGGTTTATGGTGGTTGGGTGGAAGCCAAGGGGCCGCGTTATTGTCCCAGCATTGAAGATAAGATTGTGCGCTTTGCTGATAAAGAAAGCCACCAAATTTTTATCGAACCGGAAGGTAGAGATATACCGGAACTTTACATCCAAGGGTTTTCTACAGGGTTACCAGAAAATCTGCAACTGCAAATGTTGCGGAGTCTCCCCGGTTTGGAAAAATGTGTAATGCTACGTCCAGCTTACGCTGTGGAGTATGATTATTTACCCGCGACTCAGTGTTATCCCACGCTGATGACTAAGAAGATTGCTGGGTTGTTTTGTGCTGGGCAGGTTAACGGCACAACGGGGTATGAAGAAGCCGCAGCTCAAGGTATTGTCGCCGGAATTAACGCGGCGCGGTTTGTGCGTGGTCAAGAGATGATTGTGTTTGCACGTGAGCAAAGTTACATCGGTACTTTGGTTGATGACCTCTGTACAAAGGACTTACGGGAACCTTACCGGATGTTGACTAGTAGATCTGAGTATCGTTTGCTACTGCGGTCTGACAATGCTGACCAACGGCTGACACCGTTAGGACGGGAAGTTGGGTTAATAGACGATCGCCGCTGGAATTTATTTACCCAAAAACAAACCCAAATCGCCACTGAAAAAGAGCGGTTGCACACTACACGAGTTAAAGAGCATGATACCATAGGTAGAGCGATCGCTAACGATACCCAACAAGCAATCAAAGGTTCAATTACCTTGGCTGATTTGCTGCGACGTCCAGGATTTCATTATGTTGACCTTGATAAATATCAACTCGGAAATCCCGACCTGAGCAAAGCTGAGAAAGCAGGTGCAGAAATTGACATTAAATATTCTGGCTATCTCGCTAGGCAACAAAATCAAATTGAGCAAATTGCTCGTCAATCACATCGTCATTTACCCGCAGATTTAGATTACACAAAAATTGATACTCTTTCCAAAGAAGCAAGGGAAAAGTTAACCCAAGTAAAACCACTGACTATTGGCCAAGCAGCGCGTATTGGTGGTGTAAATCCTGCGGATATGAATGCCTTATTATTATATTTAGAATTACGTAAAACCAAGAACCAGTCCGAGTTTTCAGCGTTAACTTCAACACAACTTCATAAAGGCTGAGTATAGTAGTAAGGAGGGGATTGGTATGATAGATGACACGACTTTTAGTATTGTTATCTTCAAGTAATCTTCAAATTAAAGTTGAGTTTAATACCATCGCCCAATCAACTTGTCTTAATTAAGATGAGGGGTTGGATGTTTGATTAATAATCTTAATTTCCAGGCAGTGTGGGCGAAATTTATTCGTCCTAGCAGCTACAACCTATAACGCCTATGTTACAAGCAGCAAGTACCAGCCTTATTGTTTTAGAACCAGCAGATGACTTAATCGCGAACGAATCTTGGTCGATTGATGTCTACGCTGATGGTTTGATGGATGAACTCTTTGCCGACATTGACCACATTTTGGATGGTAGCAGGAATCTAGCTTCCCAGACTGTGAGACAGAGCAATAGGTTGAAATCGGGTCACTCACCCACCTCACTGCCTCCAGAATACATACCTCTGCAAACAGTTACAGTGCCGCAAATTGTTTTACCAAAGACACAGCGGACTGTCAAGCCAGTGTCTGGGATGAGAAACAGACAATTAGGTACAGTTGTGACTGGCAATCCAAAGCAGCAAAGAACCAGACGTATTTTAGGCAAACTGCTAATTGTGGGAACAACATTAGGAGTGGCGATCGCAGGTATTATTGGCTTAGTACAGTCTGGAGTCATCCATCTTTTAAATACCAAATTGACCCACTCAGCTTTGCAAGTAACGCAATCACAAGTATCTACAAGAGCAGAAGTTAACGCAGAGTTGGTTGACTACATGCTAGGGTCACTGGCTGCTATAGATAAGCAAGAAGGGCAAAACAATCGCAGCTATATCGCCAAATCTGGGTTTTCCCGTGAAACAACCACCACTCAAACACCCCCAGCCAGCAATCAATTTACTGGAAATTTACCACCATTACCACCTCTAGCGGCAAATTATACCTCCCCAGCCGCCAAAAATTCTGCTAGCGTTGTTGAGCGGATTTATATTCCCGTTTATCAAGCGCCATCACCAATGCGTTATGCGCTACCATCTATTCCTGGTAATTCTACGCCATTACCGCCGGTTGCGACTGCGGTGCCGGGAACTCAGCCAGATATTGTCAAAACAACTTTGAATACAGTGCGTAAAGCAGCTAAACCTGTAACTGTAAACATGTTGGCTGCGGCAGTGCGAAGCGAACTCAAACCAGTGGATGTGCGAACTGCGCCAATAGCCGTCAAGCAAACACCCAATCCTCTACCTGCGCTGCCAGTATTACCATTACGCCCAACAACGCCAGAAGCACCAACCGCTACTCAGCAGCAGGTATATCTACCAAACACTGTTGCAGATACTGCTCCTAGCCATACCCTAGAAGGATTATTAGAGTTAGGTAACAAATCTGCCGCCTTGTTTAAAATCGATGGCGTATCTCGCCGCGTTGATGTTGGTGAAAGCATTGGTTCTAGTGGTTGGACTCTAGTAGAAGTGAGTCGCGGTGAAGCTATTGTCCGCCGAAATGGGGAAGTGCGATCGATTTACGCCGGACAAAAATTGTAATTTTCACAAATTTTCTATCCTAGAAATTTTCCAAAGGACAACAAATAGAAAAAACTGTTCTCTGTTAAGCGTTCCCTATTCCCTTGTTCTTGGTCATCATGCCATCTTCTATAATTGATAAACCTGCACACATAATCTTAGGCATGAGACTGTGACCGAATCAGGAAGCTACAAAGATACTGTAAACTTACCCAAGACTAACTTTGATATGCGGGCCAACGCCCTCAAGCGTGAACCCGAAATCCAAAAATTCTGGGAAGAAAATAAAATTTATGATCGCCTTTCCCAAGAAAACCCTGGCGAATTATTTATACTCCACGATGGGCCACCCTATGCGAATGGTTCACTGCATAGCGGCCATGCTTTAGGTCAAATTCTTAAAGATATTGTTAATCGCTACCAACTGGTAAGAGGGCGTAAGGTTCGCTATGTACCTGGCTGGGACTGTCACGGTTTGCCTATTGAGTTGAAAGTTTTGCAGAATATGAAGCCAGCAGAACGGCAAAACTTGACACCGTTACAACTGCGACGCAAAGCTAGAGAATTTGCTTTAGAGGCAGTAGATGACCAAAGCAAAAGCTGTAAGCGCTTCGGGATGTGGGGTGATTTTAAACACCCTTATATGACTTTGCAGCCAGAATATGAAGCGGCGCAAATTGGTGTATTTGGTCAGATGTTTTTAAAAGGTTACATCTATCGCGGTTTGAAGCCGGTTCACTGGAGTCCTAGTTCTAAAACTGCTTTGGCGGAAGCTGAGTTGGAATATCCTGAAGGTCACACTTCTCGTAGTATTTATGCTGCTTTCCCAATTATGAGTCTTGGGGAAGCTGTTAAGGCTGTGTTGGGAGAATATCCAGATTTGGGTGTGGCTATTTGGACTACCACCCCTTGGACGATTCCAGGGAATTTGGCTGTGGCGGTGAATCCTGACTTGAATTATGCAGTGGTGGAAATCTCACGCAGAGGCGCAGAGACGCAGAGAGGATTTAAGTATCTGATTGTTGCTGCTGAGTTGGCGGAGAGTTTATCTTCGACTTTGGGAGTTGAGTTGATTGTGAAAGCTACGTTTAAGGGGAGGGATTTAGAACACAGTATTTACCGTCATCCTCTGTTTGACCGTGAAAGTCCGGTTGTTGTGGGTGGCGATTATATTACTACTGAGTCAGGTACGGGGTTGGTACATACTGCTCCAGGTCATGGTCAAGAAGATTATGTTGTTGGTCAGCGTTATGGTTTGCCTATCTTGGCACCGGTGGATGATAATGGTAACTTTACCCAAGAGGCGGGAGAATTTGCCGGGTTGAATGTGTTGGGTGATGGGAATCAGGCGGTAATTGATGCTTTGATGGCGGCGGGTTCGCTGTTGAAGGAGGAACTTTATCAACACAAGTATCCTTATGATTGGCGGACGAAAAAGCCGACGATTTTCCGGGCGACTGAACAATGGTTTGCGTCGGTTGAGGGATTTCGGGAAGAAGCTCTAAAGGCGATCGCTACGGTAAGATGGATTCCATCCCAAGGTGAAAATCGCATCACGCCCATGGTGGCGGAACGTTCTGACTGGTGTATTTCTCGTCAGCGGTCTTGGGGTGTACCAATTCCCGTTTTCTATGATGAGGAAACGGGGGAACCACTGCTGAATGAGGAAACTATCAACTACGTTCAAGCAATTTTCGCCCAAAAAGGTTCTGATGCTTGGTGGGAAATGTCGGTGGAAGAGTTATTACCTGAATCTTATCGCCACAATGGTCGGTCTTACCGCAAAGGTATGGATACGATGGATGTCTGGTTTGATTCTGGTTCGTCTTGGGCAGCAGTTACACAGCAACGTCCAGATTTATGTTACCCCGCTGATATGTATTTGGAAGGTTCAGACCAACATCGCGGTTGGTTTCAGTCAAGTTTGCTGACTAGTGTGGCGGTAAATGACGTTGCACCTTACAAAACTGTTTTAACTCACGGCTTTGTCCTGGATGAACAGGGGCGTAAGATGAGTAAGTCAGAAGGAAATGTAGTTAATCCACACACAATTATTGAAGGCGGAAAAAATCAAAAAGCAGAACCAGCTTATGGTGCGGATGTCTTGCGGTTGTGGGTATCGTCGGTAGATTACTCTGCTGATGTGCGTATCGGTAAAAATATCATCAAGCAACTCAATGATGTGAGAGGCAAGATTCGCAATACGGCAAGGTTTTTGTTGGGTAGCTTGCATGATTTCGACCCCGAAAAGGATGCTGTACCCTTCGAGGAGTTGCCAGAACTCGACCGCTACATGCTACACCGCATGATGGAAGTGTTTCAGGATGTAACAGAAGCCTTTGATAGTTTCCAATTCTTCCGCTTTTTCCAAACAGTACAGAATTTCTGCGTGGTGGATTTATCCAATTTTTATTTGGATGTTGCCAAAGATAGACTGTATATCAGCGCCCCTAATGCTTTGAGGCGTCGCAGTTGTCAAACAGTACTGCAATTAGCTTTAGAGAATTTAGCACGGGCGATCGCCCCTGTATTATGCCACATGGCCGAAGATATCTGGCAATATCTCCCCTACAAAACACCCTACAAATCGGTATTTGAAGCCGGTTGGGTACAACTTGAGGAGAAATGGTATAATCCCGAACTAGCAGATTTTTGGCAACAAGTTCGGCAAATCCGCACTGAAGTTAACAAGGTATTAGAGCAAGCCAGGATAGATAAAGTGATTGGCTCTTCCCTAGAGGCGAAAGTCTTGCTTTACATCAAGAATGAACAGTTACGTTCTTCAGTAAAAGCACTGAATCCAGAGCAAGGTAATGGTATCGATGAGCTTCGTTATTTATTCCTCACCTCCCAAGTAGAAATGTTAGATTCACCAGACAAACTGCCAGATGTAAAATACAACTTACAGTCAGATACCTGGGGTATTGGAGTAGTAGACGCAGACGGGCAAAAATGCGATCGCTGCTGGAATTACTCAGTTCATGTAGGAGAATCAGCAGCACATCCCCTAATTTGTGAAAGGTGCGTTGCAGCCTTAGCTGGGGATTTTTAGGGACTAAGTTCTGATTAGACCTCTTGCAAAAGTCGGGTACTCGCCAGAAAATAAATTTTCTGGCTGATAACTTAAGTCGGTTGAAACCGACTAATAACAGTATTTTTAGTCCGTTTCAACGGACTTTTGCTATTAGGCAGAGACTTGAGTCTCTGACGGTTCAAGTATTTTTGCAAGAAGTCTATTATTACTCTCAAGCAGGCGATCGCTACGTTAAAATATGTGGCGATCGTTCTTGCAGGATTATTAGTGTTTGACAAAAGAATTCTGGCTTAACTGACTACTGTTGCAACCTTCTAATTCTGTTGAGTGCATTTTGGTAATCATCTGTTTTTCCTTGTTGTTGATAGAGTTCGGCAGCTTTGGTGAAATCAGCGATTGCCCCTTGTTTATCTCCCAACTCATTGCGGACAACTCCCCGGTTGTTGTAGGCATTAGCATGGTTGGGATTAATCTTGAGGGCTTGGTTGTAATCAGTGATTGCCCCTTGTTTATCTCCCAAGTCATCGCGGACATTTCCCCGGTTGTTGTAGGCTTTGGCATCGTTGGGATTAATCTTGAGGGCTTGGTTGTAATCGGCTAGTGCCCCTTGTTTATCTCCCAAGTCATCGCGGACATTTCCCCGGTTGTAGTAGGCTTGGGCATAGTTGGGATTAATCTTGAGGGCTTGGTTGTAATCAGTGATTGCCCCTTGTTTATCTCCCAAACTAGAGCGGACGACTCCCCGGTTGTAGTAGGCTTGGGCATCGTTGGGATTAATCTTGAGGGCTTGGTTGTAATCGGCTAGTGCCCCTTGTTTATCTCCCAAGTCATCGCGGACATTTCCCCGGTTGTTGTAGGCATTAGCATAGTTGGGATTAATCTTGAGGGCTTGGTTGTAATCAGTGATTGCCCCTTGTTTATCTCCCAAACTAGAGCGGACATTTCCCCGGTTGTAGTAGGCTTGGGCTAAGTTGGGATTAATCTTGAGGGCTTGGTTGAAATCAGTGATTGCCCCTTGTTTATCTCCCAAGTCATCGCGGACAACTCCCCGGTTGTAGTAGGCTTGGGCATAGTTGGGATTAATCTTGAGGGCTTGGTTGTAATCAGTGATTGCCCCTTGTTTATCTCCCAAACTAGAGCGGACATTTCCCCGGTTGTAGTAGGCTTGGGCTAAGTTGGGATTAATCTTGAGGGCTTGGTTGAAATCAGTGATTGCCCCTTGTTTATCTCCCAA
>NZ_JCACKM010000003.1:0-2457 GCF_059505385.1 Desmonostoc vinosum | reverse complement strand
CAGCCAGAAAATTTATTTTCTGGCGAGTATCCGACTTTTGCAAGAGGTCTATTGACTCAACGCCTCAAATTGCTGCCAACATAAATACAGCGCCCGTGGAACGTGAAAACAACCTTTCCATTTGCCGCCTTTGAGGTTTAACAACACTTCTCCACGGCGGTTGAGATAGCCAAACCACTCACCGTGCTGAGAATCTGCAAAATGTGACCAGGCATAATCATGCATTTTTTGATACCATTCCCAGCACGCTTCTAACCCCGTCAGCCGATAGCCCATCGCCAATGCTACCAAAGACTCTAGGTGTACCCACCACAGCTTTTGATCCCATTCGAGCTGCTGTGGCGGATGCCCCTCTGCATCCATGAAGTAGTACAACCCACCATATTCATTGTCCCAGGCAAAATTGAGAATATTTAGCACGACATTAACGGCTTGGTTAATAGTTTTGGTATCGTTGCGGCGATGAGCGATGTCCATAATAAACCACATAGCCTCGATGCCGTGGCCTGGATTAATTAGTCGTCCGTCCATACAATCAATGTGGGAACCATCGGGAGTCACGTTTTCATACATTAGCCCGCGTTCATGGTCGAGAAAATCGGTCATGACTTCTTGAACAGTTGCACTCAGCACATCTTCAAGAGTTTCGCTGGGTAGCAACCATGCCATTTCTAGAGTTAAATTAGCTAAAATCATTGGCACTGCCAAAGATTTCATCGGGCGTGTACCGGGATAAGTTTTACTATATTTGCCCTTGGGGTGGTCTTTGCGGCGTAAAACATTGTTGTAGGCTTGCATAGCCACATCTTTGGCCCAATCTTCGCCAGAGGCGAGGGCATATTGGCTAAATGCCATCGCTGCAAAGCAATCAGAAAAGATATTATATGGCTGAATTAGTGGTTGGCCTGCACGAGTTAATGCAAAGTACCAGTTACCTTCGGTATCTCTGCCATGTTGGGCGAGAAAATTAGCGCCATTGCTGGCAATTTTTAGCCAAGTTTCATGCTTTTCTATCTGGTTGCAAAGCATCGAAAAAGTCCACACTTGACGGTTTTGCAGCCAGATAAATTTATCTGTATCATAAACTTTACCTTGGCGATCAAGGCAAGTGTAATAACCACCTTGCTCCCAGTCGAGTGAGTATTTTTCCCAAAATGGTAGGACATCGTTGAGGAGTGAGTTTTTGTACAGTTCAGCAAGCGCTTTGAAGTCATGCTTCATAAATTCCTCCTCTTGTGCGTCACAACCAACAACCCACACTGGTAGCAACAGTGCCTCGTTAATTATCGCCTAAGATGGTTCAGTTAAAGCCTAGTTTGATGGTGGCGATCGCCAATCAAATGCATTTTATTCTTTCTCCAGAGTATTAAGAAATAATTTAGGTAAAGTTTACCTAAGAAGAATTTTTAAAATAAAAATACCTGTAGTAATCTATTAAACGTTAACTTCCGAGTTAACACTAGAATTATCCAATTAAAAATAGAGAAAAATTTCTGATGAAATTAACTCAAAAGCTGGGTATCGTTACTACTGCTGTGGTAGCGATAAGCTTGAGTGTTGCAGAGGCTCTACCAGTCTACGCGGTTACACTCAACTTTGATTGGACTGGTAAAGCGGGGTATTCGGCTCAAGGTTTTTTTACCTACGATGAAACTCTAGGTGATGCAATCATTGATGAATCCAAACTTCAATCGCTAACCGTTTCTTTTTTTGATCCTAGTAAAAAACTATTGAATAGTTTGACCTCAGTTAACAATGGCAGCATTGTTTATAATTTTTTAGATTTCAACTACAACACAAATACGAAGGCTTTGTTTGGTTATTTTGATGTCGGTCAGGATAACGGGCAAAGTACAGATTATTATTTGTTTGGAAATATTGGTAATAAGCTTCGTTTGAGAAACCCTATTGCAGGAACAATAGATCAAAACGATGGATTAATTAATCCAGTACCTGAGCCATTAACAACAGGTGCCACAGTTATTGCCGCTGGCATCGGCTGGCTGGTGAAGCATAAGCAAGCTGCTACGAGAACTAAAGCTTAATTACTATTAGGAATCTGACTTGATTCATGAAATTATTCGCGTAGGTAGGGAGTAGGGAGTAGGGAGTGGGGAGTGGGGAGTAGGGAGTAGGGAATCAAATTTTTCGAGGTATACGGAGTTTTTTTAGCAATCAAATAGGAGTTCTATAGACTGAACGCAAACATCAAGCTAGAAACCCATGTGATCAATCACACAAAGATGACATGAAAATCTCTTTTCCCCACTCCCTACTCCCCACTCCCCACTCCCCACCTCTTATGGGTAGGTTTTTTAGATTTCGCGTTTTGGTTGACGCGCTTACGCGGGGACACGGTGAGACAGCGAGTAAAGGAGGGTTTCCCTCCGCAGGCGACTGCAAACCCGTTCGCTGAAAGCGTTCCCGTTCGCGCAGCGTCTCCGATAGGAGAAGGGT
>NZ_JCACKM010000002.1:0-2462 GCF_059505385.1 Desmonostoc vinosum | reverse complement strand
TCAATACATTTGTACTCAAATTTAGCGCTCGCCTGTGCCAGTTGCGTAAGTCCTGTAAAGAACAAATTGACTACTACATTTCAGGGAAAGTAAAACATTTGTTAAGAAATATGGAATATCCAGACGAGCAAAAACAGCAGTTAGCGACTGAAATCAGCACATTAATAGGGTATTCCACAAAAATATTTACTCTCAAGCCCAGAACAGCAATCTTTGAATACTCATTAACACTGGAGGAGTGATGGAGTTATATCT
Organism: Desmonostoc vinosum; assembly: GCF_059505385.1. NCBI lineage: Bacteria > Bacillati > Cyanobacteriota > Cyanophyceae > Nostocales > Nostocaceae > Desmonostoc > Desmonostoc vinosum. The sequence continues at coordinate 2,207 of NZ_JCACKM010000002.1, read as the reverse complement.
AAGTTTGTCAGCCTATGGGGGAGTATCAACCCGTGAAGCATTAACGGTGTTTTACCAAGCAGGAATCCGGCATGTTGAACTAGCAATTGGGCCTCGACCTGATGCTGATGCAGTGCAAGCAATTGATGATTTTAGACAACAGGGAATGGTCTATCGAGGGCACCATGCTTTTGTTTGGGGCGAGCGCCATTATCCTTTCAATCTGGCACAACCTCAAGATTGGAAATATTTTGAGCAACTGACAAACTACTTAGCAAGTATGGGTATCACAGCTTATTCAGTGCATGGGGGAAATTTTCCTAAAACAACTGAGCGTATCCAAGCATATGCAACATTTGTAGAAAACATTCATTACCTTCATCAGCTTTGCCAAGAGCGAGGTATTATTCTTGGTGTAGAAACAATGTATCCTACACTGCCAAACACTGCTATTGAAAACCTTTTGGACAATACCTCTGAAGTTGTCCAGTTTTGCGAAGATGCCCCCCAAGTCAAGATAGTTGTTGACTTGGCACATCTCAACATTTGGCATGACAAAAGCCAAATAGCTCCTGGGCAATGGTTAAGACTTGCAGCAGATAGGCTTTTAGAGATTCATATTTCAGACAATGACGGACGGCAAGATATCCACTCTCGCATTACAAGTGATACTTGGTGGGTATCGCATATGACTCATTTTCCAATCGGAGTTCCCCTTGTGCTAGAGAGCCGATTAAATCGATTGCCTGTTTCGGTGGTAAAGCAAGAGTATGAGCGGATTTCTGCTTTAATAGTAAGCTTTTGATGTGAAGCGAGACTAAAGACTAATAGATAAAAAGAACAAACCAAACCTATCTAATTTACTGCATTTGACTGCTAGTAAGTACCTTAAGTCCAAAACAGAGTTTGGAGCAAGTGGTGTAATGTATGCCAAAATCACGAAAATTAGAAGAAACTTTATCTAGTCTGGCTCAAATTAGAGAGCATCCCACAAGTGAGGATGGGATGATAATCTTGCGCCAAGTCCTAAAAAGCAAATATTCTATAGCTGTTGCCCAAGCAGCTAAAATAATCAGAGAATCTAGTATCACTGAGTTGGTTGCCGATCTTGTAGAAGCTTTTGCTCGAATGATGGTCAAACCCACACAAGTAGACCAAAATTGTCTTGCCAAGAAAGAGATCGCACAGACACTGTATCACTTAGAATACAGCGATGAAAATCTTTTTTTGCAAGGTATTCGACATATTCAGATCGAACCAGTATGGGGAGGACAAGAAGATACTGCTGCCCATCTTCGGGGTATATGTGCTTTCGCCCTGGTAAGAATGAACTACTCAGATGTCATGAACGAATTAGCCGATCTACTAGCCGATCCCAAACCAGAAGCAAGAGTTGCAGCAGCAAAAGCGATCGCTTATACAGAAAATCCTCAAGGTGTACCGTTACTTCGTTTGAAAATCCGCATCGGCGATCGAGTACCACAGGTAATTGAAGAGTGTTTCAATGCTTTGCTACAGTTAGATCCGGTCAATTCACTGGCAATAGTAGCTGGTTTTCTTTTCGATGCAAACGAACAAATCTGTGAACTAGCAGCATTGGCGCTAAGCGGATCGCGATTAGAGCAAGCATTTGATCTTCTTAAAAGTTGTTGGGAGCAAACAATAAATGTGGAACTTCGTCGCACATTGTTACTAGCAGTAGCGATGCTGCGACAAGATAAAGCAATAGATTTTCTGATTTCACTAGTAGCTCAAGGAAGAGACATCGATGCAAAAGATGCAATTGCCGCGTTAGATATTTATCGAGAAGACGGTGAACTGTGGCAGCGAGTTAAGGGGGCAAGTAAAAAAGAGCCAATTAATAAACAGAACTGGCACAAGATTCAAACTGGCTGACTCGCTCTCAAGTTGCGATCGCTTTAGGTGGCTCTGATGACCCCCAAGCTAAACAGTTAATTGCTAAACTTCAACAGGATGAACATTTTCGGGTTGTGGCCGCGGCTTTAGAAGGTGCGTCAAGGCAACCTGAAGGTTAGTTGTCAGTCAGTATAGATAGGCTGTAACTGCCTCATTGCCTCTGATTAAATAAGTAAAGCTAATATTTGCAATTATTTTTACAAAATTTCCCCTACTTGATTAACTTTTGTAAAGCAGTGTAAATTATTCTCATAGGCAAAAACGCCTAATACATACATAAATCTAACCGCAATCATAGAACCATGACCGCA
>NZ_JCACKM010000001.1:0-70996 GCF_059505385.1 Desmonostoc vinosum | reverse complement strand
AGTCCGCGATAGCGTTAGCGTTAGCGAAGCGGTAGCGAGTCCTCGAGCGTCAGCGTAAAGCCTGCGGCATAGCTTCGCTTAGAGCGACACAGGAGCGTCGCGTCATTACGAATTACGAATTACGAATTATTTAATAGGAGTTTAAGTCTATGTCGCTGCGTGAATACAAACCTGGAAATACTTTCCCTGGTGTAATAGAACGGACTGTTGATCGTTCCAGTCCTGCTTGGCCAGAACCTTTACGAGCCAAAGAAGGCACACCAAACGTGCTATTTATCGTCTTCGACGATACGGGTTTTGGTCAATTTGGGAGCTACGGAAGTCCTATTAAAACACCCAATCTAGACGCACTAGCTGCCAATGGCTTGCGCTACAACAATCTACACACAACGGCGTTGTGTTCACCCACCCGCTCTTGCCTTCTAACTGGGCGCAATCACCATTCCAATGCTATGTCCTGTATTACAGAAGTGTCTACCGGTTATCCAGGTAGTAATGGGAATATTCCCTTTGAGAATGGGTTTCTCTCGGAAATACTACTACAGAAGGGTTATAACACCTATGCGATCGGAAAATGGCATTTAACCCCCTCAGACCAGCTCTCTGCTGCCGGCCCCTATGATCGCTGGCCTCTCGGTCGCGGTTTTGAACGTTTTTATGGGTTTCTCGGAGGAGAAACTCACCAGTATTATCCAGATTTGGTTTATGACAACCACACCGTTAAGCCAGAAAAGACCCCCGCACAAGGCTACCATTTGACCGAAGACTTAGTAGACAAGGCAATTAGCTTTATCGCTGATGCCAAGCAGGTTGCCCCAAATAAACCCTTTTTCATGTATTTCTGTCCTGGTGCGATGCACGCCCCTCATCATCTACCGAAAGCATGGGCTGATGACTACGCAGGCAAGTTCGATCATGGTTGGGAGGCATACAGGAAGGAAGTTTTTGCCCGTCAGCAGCAAATGGGGATCGTCCCTGCCGATGCTAAACTCTCCCGCCATGATCCCGATGTTCCCCACTGGGATACTCTCTCAGCAGCAGAAAAGCGTCTCTATGCCCGCATGATGGAAGTCTTTGCAGGTTTTTTAACCCATACTGACCACCACATCGGTCGCTTACTCGACTTCCTTAAAATGATCGGCGAGTTCGACAATACTATAATTATGGTCATCTCAGACAACGGGGCAAGTTCTGAAGGTGGGCCCACTGGTTCGGTTAATGAGAACCTGTTTTTTAACAATGTGCCAGAATCCCTAGAGGAAAATCTCAAAGCACTGGATAAACTAGGCAGCCCAGAGACCTTCAACCATTACGCTTGGGGCTGGACTTGGGCAGGTAATACGCCTTTCCGTCGCTGGAAACGGGAAACTTATCGGGGTGGAATCAGTGACCCCTTGATAGTCCATTGGACTCAAGGCATTGAGGCAAAAGGCAAAATCCTTACTCAGTATGCCCATGCCATTGATCTTGTACCAACAGTACTTGAGCTACTAGAAATTGAACCACCGACAACGATTAAGGGTGTCACTCAATCCCCCATTCAAGGTGTCAGCTTCGCCCATACTTTTAATAATGCTGACGTACCCACTAAGCACCTTACCCAGTATTTCGAGATGATGGGACATCGCTCTCTTTATCATGATGGCTGGCGGGCGGTTTGTCCTTGGCCTGGTGCTTCATTTACAGAAGCAGGTCAGTTTTTTGGTACACCAATCTCAGCTCAAACTTTGACAGACCTAGATACTTATCACTGGGAACTGTATCACGTCGCGTCAGATTTTGCCGAAAATCACGATATTGCTGCTGACAACCGCCCTAAGCTGATTGAGATGATTGCCACTTGGTATGTAGAAGCAGGGAAATATAATGTTTTGCCTGTGGATGGAAGGGGTGTACAACGATTTGCAGAAGAACGTCCTCAGATTGCTCTCAATCGTAGCCGCTATATTTACTATCCTGACACTCAGGCGATTCCAGCCAATAGTGCCGTCAAAGTCTTAAATCGTCCCCATAGTATTACGGCTGACATGGAGATTCCCACGGGTGGCGCACAAGGAGTATTACTTGCTCACGGGGGTAATGATAGTGGCTACTCCTTTTATCTCAAAGATGGTAAACTGCACTGGGTTCATAACTATGTAGCGCGATCGCTTTATCATGTTGAGTCTGGCTCATCAGTCCCAGAAGGTCGTCACCAGTTGCGCTTTGAGTTTAAAGTGACGGGTCAAGCAGATTTAGCCAAGGGGAAGGGAACACCAGGTCGCGCTCAACTGTATATCGATGAGAAATTGGTCGGGCAAGCCGATGTCCCGGTGACGACTCCCTTAGCACTAGGTCTAACCAGTGGCGTCACCTGTGGGATAGCCCCTGGCGCACCGATAACACCCGATTATCAACCGCCCTTCAAGTTTACGGGCAAGATTCATAGTGTGATAGTGGATGTTAGTGGAGATTTGATTCAAGATAGAGAAGCCGAAGTGCGTACTATTATGGCACGACAGTGATTTTCCTAGAATTATTTCTGGGTTATACATCAGCTACTGGGTATATCCCCATCAGGCAAGATGTTATCTATTCTGAGTACCCACGGTATCCCTTTGTCAATTGGAGAACTAACAGTAATCTTAGCTATGTTGGTAAACTGTTTTAACTGATCAGCAAAATGAGGAACAGTTTTCATGATCTGACGATAACTTTCCATATCGTGACAAATCATGATTAATGTCAAAATGCCACTATTGATTTGAAAATACCAATGACAACTAGATAATAAAATACGTGTCATTTTGTCGCACGCCAAGAAAAAGCTTTTTTTAGTTGCTTCTTCAAGTTGCCTAAATAGTATTTCACTCACCCTTCTTGTTTGATGTGAAGGCAAATCATCTGGAGGTAGGCATGGTTGATTCATAAGATTTTAACATGCAGCAAAGTACAAAAGCTGTGGTTAAGAGGACGATTACAACAGAGATGCAATTCTCATAGTTAGCGTTATTGTTCTTGAGTAAGAATCCAAAGTAAGTCTAACCACAAGTGGGGATAAGCCTGTTTGAGATTTGACAAAGGATCGCGCACCAAGTTGTTAGCATTTAAACAAACAACCTCAACTAATCCCACATATTCTGCTACTTCTCTCAGTAGGTTTTTTTCTGCTACTACCGCATTAATCAGTCTGTCAGGACAATAAATTCCAATGTATCTTGCATGTCTATGACGGATACATATTTTGATATTCGCTCTTGTTAAGTAAGGTTTAGGATTAATCACCTTCACATAACATTGGCGTAATAATTTCCATACACGTGGGTGAGTATGTTCAATAATTACGTTAAATTGTTGAGCTAAGTCTTGTTCGGTAATCATTATTCTCTCCATTGCTATAGCGCAAACAACTGTAATTTCATCTGAGGAGTGGCACACCTGGTAGATACCTAATTGTGCAATAGATGTCTGCATATGACTCTAAGTAAAAACAGTATTTTTAGTGAGGTAAATTTTACCTCACAGAGTTATCATTAGTTGGTGGTATATTCGTTACGGCTTGTATAACTCACCTATCAAGCATCAAAGCCCAAATCAATTTCTAAAACTGTATTGAGGGCTACTTTTTACCAATTTAGTTGGTAATAACCAAATATCGCTAAATCCTTTGTTATCGATGATTAGGAAGTTTTGAGTTATGACCAGCAGCGAAAAAACAATCTACAGCAAAAAAAATTGCGATTCGCAAGGAAAATTGCAAAAGGTATGATATTCTTTGAATATAGGGAATCAAAACAGCGAAAGCACACTCATCTAGTCCAAGAGAAATAATATAAACTACTAGACCATGCTTTCGCCTTGGCAGATGCTTTTTTAAATCCGCTACGGCTTTTAGAAACCTAGAGTACATTAGCTCAAGCCAATGAAGCAGGATAACGATCTCCGTAATAACTTGAAGTCAATTAGAACCCGTCTAGGTATGAGCCAACAAGATTTGGCTAATCTAGCTGGTGTTACCCGTCAGACTATTAGTGGTGTAGAGTCGGGACAATACGCTCCCTCAGTAACCATCACACTTCGTTTAGCAAAGGCACTTGGCTGTCAAGTAGAGGATCTATTCTGGTTAGAGCGGGATTTACCTGAAATTGAAGCAGTGCTTGCCAAACCTGTTCCTGCTGGTCAGCAGACGCGAGTTAGTCTGGCCCGCGTGGGAGGACAATGGGTAGCTTATCCCTTAATTGGCAAAGATGCATTTCGCCAAGATATGATTCCGGCCGACGGTGAAGCAGTTGCGGTGAACGGGTTTCCCGGCATAAGCAAACTGCTGTTCCCCGAAGGGTACACGGAGGGAGAGAGTCAGGGTCAAACAGATACAGATAAAGTTCGAGTACGTCTTTTGGACGATAATCTAGACACACTTCACAACACAGTTGTGATTGCTGGCTGTGCACCTGTGATTTCATTATGGGCGAGAGCCACCGAACGTTGGCATCCCCAACTGCGAGTGCAATTTAACTTTGCCAATAGCATGTCTGCATTACACAGTCTATGCCGAGGTGAGGCGCACATTGCTGGGATGCACCTGTATGATCCCCAGACTGGTGAGTATAATACTCCTTTTGTTCGAGATGTTCTGGCTGGAAGGCAAGCAGTTCTGATTACCCTCGGTGTTTGGGAAGAGGGACTTTTAGTAAAGTCTGGTAATCCGATGTCAATCAGAACAGTTACAGATTTAGTGTCACAGGAAGCTACTATTGTCAACCGTGAAACTGGTGCTGGTACTCGTTTACTTTTGGAACAAACACTCCAAAAAGAGCAAATACCGTTCCATGCTGTCCAAGGTTTTGACCATATTGTCACAAGTCACCAAGATGTTGCCCAAGCTGTAGCTCTAGGAATTGCCGATGCAGGTATCAGTATGGCATCTGTAGCTACTGCCTTTGGTCTAGGATTTGTCCCTCTACATCAATCAAGATACGACTTAGTGATTCTCAAAGAATATCTCGAAGTTGCGCCAGTACAGCAGTTGCTTAGTACTTTGGGACATCGGATGGTTCACTCACAATTTGAAATACTCGGCGGCTACGATATCAGCAGAATCGGGGAAGTTGTAGCAACTGTTTAGAGTAGATTGCAATGCGAGGTTGGTTGTCTGGTTTAGGGAAGAATGCGTAAATTTGAATTTCTGCTGCGATCGCTCTCAAGAAATAGTGCTGAGTGCTGAGTTAGGAGTAAAAACACAGAGTATTTCGTTTTTTCATCGAAAGCCGCCCCTAGAAGTGCAGGTAATGGGTAATTGGTAATTGGCCTATTACCAATTACCCATTACCAAGTTTGTTGGTAAGTAAATATCTCGAAATTTGGTAATAATACATAAGGTGTTTTTTTAATATCAATAATGCTTGATACCTACCACCTGACGGATGTTTGGGTAGGTTAGGTGGTTTATTTGCTTGCACCCTTAAAAATTCACTGAATTTGTCTATGAAGTCTTAAATATAACAAGAGTAACTGTAACACGTCTTCTACAGCAGTTTGAGCAAGAGGGAAGCCTGCTACGCCACAAGCGTAAAATCATCTTGTGTGTCAGCAAATAACAGTCTAAAAAATAGTTAAACTTAAACTAACTACTTTGTAGAATTTTTATTACCAAATGAGTTGGTATTTACCAAACAATTTGGTAAATTGTTTATGTACATTTACCATACTAAGGAATAGTAAAAATTTTTGTATTTTCTATCTATAGCCATACATATTAATTTAACTACTTGTTATTATTTATAGGTAAAGAAAAATACCAAAAAGAGTTAGAAAATGCAAGTTAGCGCTCGTAATGCTCTCAAAGGAACTGTGAAAAACGTTATCGTCGGCTCTGTAAATACTGAAGTGACAGTAGAAGTAGCACTAGGGGTAGAGGTAACTGCAATTATCACCAAATCATCGGCAGAAAATTTGAAACTTTCTGAAGGTAAACAAGTCTACGCTATAGTAAAATCATCGGATGTCATGATTGCTGTAGACTAATGTAATTATTGACATTCTTAAGTAAGGGGCAGCTTGCCCCTTTTTAATTTTAGTTTTGCTAAAACTTTTCTACAACTGGGAACAAACCTCGTTAACTATCCCATATTTGAATAAATTATCCTATTTTGACCAATAGTAGCGATTTTTACAATAGTGATAATTTTTTAATAAATAGACAATTCTGTCTATGTTAAACAATCTTTTTTATTAGATATATTAAATATTCCTTAACTTGAATAGATAGACTCTTCTAACTAGATATAAAAAGAGCAATGAGCAGTATTTGCTCGACTAAAAATAACATCAACAACACAATTATTAGCTTTCAGACTTTCTAGTCATTAACTAATTGTAACTACGAATACTGTTTGTAAATTTATTGGCTAGCGCAAGTAAATTGGCCAAATGTATGATATTCTTTATTTATAGGGAATCTAAATCGCTAAAGCACAAAGGATCTCCAAGCATTTGCGCTGTAGTGAAGAAACCAAATCCCATAAGTTAACCAATAGTTAGATGAACTGATGGTCTTGCTCTACAAGTTTCTGGAGGATTGTAGAAGTACTTGATCGGTAGCAGTACTGTGAGTTTAGGGAGACTTTGGTCTGCTTGCAGTTCATCAATTACTATTGGGTTAAACGTTCTCTTATAAAGAATCTAAAGCTTTGGTAAATCAAAAAATAGAATAAGTAATCGATAACAGTGTTTGCAGTTTAGGCAACTGAATAAAGCAAACTCAACTCAACATCTATCTAGATGAAACACCCTGATCTTTACAAGAATCAAAGAGTGGTTAAGGGTGTTTTCTAATTTCCAATTTCTGTTACCTTGACACTGTCAATTCAAAAAGCTAGATAAGTTTGCAGTTTAAACAATTATGAAATTGGGAAAATTTTGATCATTTTTATTGATCAGGCATTTAAGTATTACACATTATTCAAGGATGTAATCTAAATGAATAAACCGAAAACAACCCGTAAATCTGTTCACGATCGCATCCTGAATACGGCATCAGGTTTGTTTTATCGAGAGGGAATTCGTAACGTCGGTATTGACAGAATTATCGCAGAATCCGGCGTTGCAAAAATGTCACTCTACAATCATTTTAAGTCAAAAGATGCATTGATTGAAGCATGGTTGCGACAACAGGATGAACAATGGTGTGAATGGCTCAAAACCACGATTGAACAACGAGCTTCTAACCCATCCCAACAACTATTAGCGATATTTGATGCTTTGAGGGAATGGTTTGAGGGCCCAGATTTCCGAGGTTGTGCATTTATTAATGCATCAGTAGAATTAGCCAATGCTGACCACCCTGGACATCGAGTAGCATTAGAACATCAACAATCGATTTATCACTACATTAAGAGCCTAGCTCAAGCCGCAGAAGTTTCATTACCAGAACAGTTAGCTAGACAACTGCTTCTTTTAGTACAAGGTGCGATCGTGGTTGCGATGATGGAAGGAAGTTGGTCAACTGCTTCACAGGCAAAAAAAGTAGCAGCAACTCTAATCCAGACTGCACCAAAATCCAGTGTTACATAAAATCTATCATGTGATTTAATAGAAGAAATCATACTGCAATTGAGTTCGGAGCAGTCAGGGATGAGAATTCATTACTTACAACACGTACCTTTTGAAGGACTTGCTAGTATTGAACAGTGGGCGACAAAGAAAGATTATATTATCTCTGCAACTAAGTTTTATAACGATGAGATTTTACCATCTGTTAATGACCTAGATTGGTTGATAGTAATGGGTGGGCCGATGAATATTTACGACGATGATAAGTATCCCTGGTTAACTTTAGAAAAAAATTTTATTGCAGAGGCAATCAATCAGAATAAAGTAGTTATTGGTATTTGTCTAGGTTCGCAATTAATTGCTGATGTTTTAGGTGCTAAGGTTTACAAAGGTCAGGAAAAAGAAATAGGTTGGTATCCAATTCAAGTGACAACAGAAGCACAAAACTCTCAAGTTTTTGCTTCATTTCCTGAGTCTTTCACTGTGTTTCATTGGCATGGTGATGTTTTTGACTTGCCTACAGGTGCTATACGACTAGCCTATAGTGAAGTATGTGCAAATCAAGCTTTTATTTATGGAGATAGAGTATTAGGTTTACAATTTCATCTTGAATCAACTCAAGACAGCGTTCGTCAAATTATTGAAAATTGCGCTTCGGAATTAGTTGCAGGTAAATATATTCAGAACCCTAAAGAAATGCTGGCACGGGATGATGATTTTAGTAAGATAAATACTGCGATGTGTAAAATTTTAGATTATTTTGCTACTTTATGAAATAAATTATTATTGAGCAGCAAATTCTAAGCAAGCGCTGATATCTGCTTCTGTCAACTCAGGAAAGTCTTCTAGGATTTCAGAGTGAGACATACCTGCTGCTAGCCAACCCAGAACATCGTAAACAGTAGACTTCTTGCAAAAATACTTGAACCGTCAGAGACTCAAGTCTCTGCCTAATAGCAAAAGTCCGTTGAAACGGACTAAAAATACTGTTATTAGTCGGTTTCAACCGACTTGAGTTATCAGCCAGAAAATTTATTTTCTGGCGAGTATCCGACTTTTGCAAGAGGTCTAGTGATTCTCATTCGTCGAATACAGGGTTTACCACCTCGTTTGTCGGGTTCTATAGTAATGATGTCACGATAGCTCATGTTTATTTATAATTTACGTCTGATGTGAATTAGAATACCGTTGATGAATGCAACAATAGCCCTCATCTCCCAACCTCTTCTCCCACACTTGGGAGAAGAGGAGCAATTTCAAAGTCCCTCTCCCAAATTGGGAGAGGGATTTAGGGTGAGGGCAAAGATTTATGACATCAGCAAGACCAATTTTTCCCAACTTAATTCACATTAAACGTAATTTATAAGCTGTATGGTATGTCTCTAAGTCTAGAGTAGCCTAACACTGCGCTGCAACGGTCAAATAAAGTGACTAATCTGACGCGATCGCGCAATTTATTTGATATCAGGAAAAGTGTGGCGTAAAGCTATAATTTGAAGCAGGAAATTAAGGCTATCCGTACTATAATGCGATCGCCAGGCGTGCAAACCATCGTTGTGAGTTTATCTGCGGTGGGTCAGTAACGCTATTTTTTCTACACAAAATGTGCATCTGCAACATTGAATGCTAGCTTAATCGTTTCATGACGATGCAAATTGCCTGATATATGATTTTGAGGCACTCTGGCGATTAAAGTTTGTTCTCCCACTTTCACCCAAATATTATAAGTCCCTATACCATTTAAAACTCGTTCTACTAGCCCTTCAATAATTACTGACCAAGGTTTGTGCTGCATTGCAGAACTTGCATCGCACAGATTGAAAGTATCGCTAGACAAACAACATGCTGTAATTGACTTTTTGATTTCTCCAGGGTAGGAAAATTTGATTCCGTTTGCCAGCTTGATAGAATAACCACGGTTACTCTGTTTTACTTGGCACGGAATAATGTTATCTATACCTACCAGTCTTGCAAGCTGCTCGTTAGCTGGTCGGCGGATGAGGGTTTCTAATTTATCATCTTGTACAATACAGCCGTCGAATAAAGCGATCGCCCTTTCCGCAAAACGTAGTATATCTGTAAAATTATGACTGATTAATATTACCGATGCTCCTGTTACTTCTGCCCATTGTCTAATTTTCTCTATCATCTCGGTACGTATTCCCAGATCCAAAGAGGCAGAAGGCTCATCCAAAAGCAGCAGTTCTGGATCGGTTACTAACGCACGAGCAATACAAACACGTTTCGCCTCCCCACCCGACAATGAATGAACTGAACGATTTGCTAGATGTTCACAGCTAAAATCAGCAAGTGTAGTATGTACTTTGTGCTTAATCTCTTTTGCTGATGTCCCACGAAACATTAATGCTCTAGCTACATTATTAAATACAGTGTCATTTAACAGTAACTTCTCCTGAAATACCAAAGCAGAACGACGACGTAAGAGTGTTTGATTGGCATTGCATACATCCTGTCCAAATAATTGCATTTTGCCTTGATAAGGATGCAATAAATTAATTGTCCTTAACAGCGTGCTTTTGCCAGCACCATTTGGGCCAAGCACCGCTACAAGTTCCCCAGGACGTAGTGCAAAGTTTTCAATATTAAGAATATTTTTACGTGCTTTGCTACCTACGGTAACTTGCTGCATATTTAGGACATATTCGTTCATAGAGACCTCCAAAAACGCACATTTATAAGGAAGCAACTAGAGTTTACTAGACTTGTTATGTTGCAAGATGGTCAGCAACACAATCACGCTGTATGCGACTATCAATAAAATTAATGAAATTGCGATCGCCACATCATAATTACCTTTGCCCACCTCCATCACAATCGCTGTAGTCAAGACTCTAGTCTGTCCTTTGATATTGCCGCCTACCATCATCGATGCGCCAACTTCTGAGATAACACGACCAAAACCGGCAATCACAGCAGCCATTAACCCTAACCGTGCTTCCTTAATCAGCAACAAATTTGCTTGCCAGCTCGTCGCTCCCATTGATAAAAGTTGCCAGCGCAGTTTTGGATCGATACTGAGAATTGCTGCAAAACTTAAGCTAGCTACAATCGGCAGAGCAATAATTGCTTGGGCTACAATCATCGCTATGGGCGTATACATTAACTCAAGGTTTCCCAGTGGCCCATATCGCCATAAACATAGGCTCACCCCTAAACCTACTACCACTGGTGGCAATCCCATACCAAAGTTAACTAAGCTAGTTAACACCTGCTTGAGCGAGAAGTCTTTTAAAGCTAGCCATAATCCTAATGGTATACCCAGTGCCACACTCATAGCTGTAGCAGTTCCAGACACTATGAGCGTCAGCGCCATCACTTGAAAAACATCGCGCTCACCACTAGCTAAGAGTTCAATAGCTTTCATCATTCCTTTTAAAATCCGTAATCTTTTTCGGTCTTACCACCATCAACAAAAAACAGTGGTTGTCCGAACTTGTCTTTTCCATGAGCTGCAATCAGCGCTTGTCCTTCAGAGGACAAAAGGAAATCACTAAAGGCTTTAGCTCCTATAGTGTTGACTCTGGAAAATTTCTGGGGATTGACTTCCATAACATGGTAAAGATTTAGCAGTTTACGGTCTCCTTCCACCAGTACAGGCAAAGACAGGTTTTTCTTTTGAAATATATATGTCGCCCGATCTGCTAAGGTATATCCCAGTTTTTCATTAGCGACTTGCAAGGTTTGCCCCATCCCCGCACCTGTTTGCTGATACCAAGCGCCAGTTGGTGTGATACTAGCTTGTTTCCATAAACTATTCTCCAATTTATGAGTTCCTGAGTCATCGCCCCGTGATACAAATAACGCTTGGTTTTTGGCAATCAGACTGAAGGCTTCTACAGCATCCTTTTTCCCTTGAATCTTTGCCTGATCAGCAGTCGGCCCGACAATAATGAAGTCATTGTGCATCACTAACCGCCGATTAATTACTGCACCGTCCTGCAACACTTTTTGTTCGGCTTTGGGCGAATTTACAAACAGTACATCAACTTCACCTTTTTCAGCCAGAGCCAAAGCCTGTCCAGTACCAACAGAAATGGTTTTCAGCTTGTATCCTGTTTTCTTTTCAATTACAGGAACTAAATCATCCAAGAGGCCGCTATCTTCTATGCTGGTTGTCATCGCCACTATCACATCTTTCTTCGCTGGGGCTTGTCCAGTAGTTGCCTCTAGCTTGACTGGGTTACTACTACAGCCGACATAAAGAAGTACCAACCAACTTACTAAAAATGCACCCATCATCCTCTGAACCATAAAACCTCTCGGTATCTGATGCAACCTTGAAATGTTGTATGTCTAGTGGGTTGAATTTTGAGGAACTAAACTCAGGAATTATTCAACAAACTATTTGCTACGACTGATGTCATAACAGTTGAGAATTTTTAATTGTGTTTACGAAGTGACTCCTATGGAGTATCGCCCTTTACCGCTCCCTTGGGAGCATTACATCATTGACTTCAGGTGATTGCAAATATGCATATCTAGCTTTATAAGGCTGTATTCCTTTACTTGCCAGATTTTTGTTTTTGCAAGAAGTCTAGTAATTTCAGATTTTTATCCCTCTTGCAGCAAGTATACCATACACATTGCCAAAATAATTGCTTAGAATAAAAAGTTTTTCCTTGTATTTTCTGAGAAATAGTGTATTTATATATACAGAAAATTTTCTACTTTTATATAAATGATGAAAGATTTTAGTACTCGTGCCACATATTAATCATTAGATTTTTATTAGCGATCGCAATTGATAGTCTTGAAATAAGTTATCTTTGTAACAACGTATTAGGCTTAGGTATGCCAACCCTAGCTTCCTCAAACCCTCCAAAAGTTCAGCAAAATGAAGCTTTTTACGAAAAGATTTTTAGTGAATTAACTTACAATCGAGACAATCGCAATCCTCCTGATAATCGAAGACGGGCGCAGTTCAAAATTGGATGGGAAAATGTAACTCCACAGCGAAGACTTTATACTAACGAAACCCTGAATGCAGTTCTTACGTGGAACAATTTGGGTTATCGCTTTGGAGCAAAGTTAGGACATGGATCTGAATCAAAAATCAATAAAGTCTATGACTTTCTCGCTCAATGATACTTGATGAAAGGCGCTGAATTAAGTTCTAAAAACACTGCTAGGTTTTTTCCTGATGAAGTAGATTCAACGGTAATATTTTGTGAAGGTACAGTACGCCAAGTTTTGATCGCAATAGAGTAAAAAATGAGTTACCCCGTTTATGATAAAGCCATGCTAACTTGATAATGGGAATGCTGAATATTACCTGCATTTCAATGAGAACATATTTTTCAAAAAAGGTAAATTAAAATGGCATTTAGTAATTATAAAAGTATTAGTGCAGTCATTAAAAAATTTCAAATTAAGTATGTGCAGTCTAATTTTATGTTAGAAGTAAACTTTCCCATTCAACAATCTTTTAAAGAAGAGATAGATTTGCTATTTCTAGATGGAGTTATTGATAATTCTGAAGATGCTATTTGTGAAAATCTTATCTATCCAGTATTGAAAGAAGTATGGAAACATTACCGAAGTAAATTAACACTTTGGAGTCATGAAATATTAGCTTACGATGAAGATTTGTCAGGGATTCCAGATTATACAGTGGCACAAAGAAATCCTCTAGGAACGATTGTTTTTGATAAACCTTATTTTTTAACAGTTGAAGCTAAACAAGACAAATTTGAAGAAGGTTGGGGTCAGTGTTTAGCTGAAATGATTGCAGTACAGCGAATTAACGATGATTTTGTTAGCGATGTTTTTGGAATTGTTTCTAACGGGAAAATATGGCAATTTGGAAAGTTGATTGCTGATGTATTTACTCGGAATAAAAATTTATATGTGATTCAAGACTTAGAGAAATTGTTTGCTGCGGTGAATTATATTTTTCAACAATGTGAATTAAAAATACAAAAGTATTGAAGAAGAATCTGACTATTGAATAAGCGATAATGGTTAGTAACTCAATGGTTGGAGTACTTTTGTGATGACCGAATTACTTGAAAAAGCGATCGCCCAATTGAAAACTTTACCTGCTGACGAGCAGGACGCGTAGGCGTAGCCCGCCGCAGGCATCGCTGCTCGTCTCCTTGCTAAATCGAGGATGAGCAGACATGGAAAGCTCAGTGTAGGGAATTTTAAAGGTTAAGCACAGTCCGTTATACTGCTCGGCTATGGATGCATAAAACCAATGAGTCATTGTGAGATACGAGATTATTTTTTCACCCGAAGCTGAAGAAGATATCGCTGCCCTGAAAGCTAGCGATCGCGCAAAAGCCTTGGATGCAATTGAGACATTTCTGAGATACGAACCAGAAAAAACGAGCAAGAGCCGGATCAAGCGCCTTCAAAAGATGCAAAAACCTCAATATCGGTTGCGGATTGATGACCTGCGAGCCTTCTACGATGTGAGTTACACTGATGATGGAGATGGCGCAGTAGAAGTCCTTCGGATTCGAGAGAAATCGGAGGCAATGAGGTGGTTAGCCGAGTTTGGTAGGAAAGAGGAATGAAGCAAGTCTCAATTGATGAAGTCAAGAATGACCTGTCAGGTTATTTACAAATTGCCGAGAGGGAAAGCGTGATTATTACCCGTGATGGACAACCTGTAGGCATTTTGATTGGGTTAGAGGATGCGGAAGATTGGTGGGAAGAACTAATGCTGTGCAATCCGCGTTTTGAAGCAGAGATTGCTCAAGCTCGTCAAAGTTTGAAAGAGGGAAAAGGCATAAGCATTGAAGAGATAAAGGCTAAATACGCAGTATAACAACCGTGTTCTAAAAAAGCTGATTTCCTACTCACGCTTTTTTAGGGCTAATCTCAAACGCCGATTCAGAATTTTCCTCTGCTAATGCCTTTGCTAAAACATCAGCAGCTTCAAAAGAATCATATAAACCTTGACTAGACACCCTACCTTGAGTGTCTAATGGAACTAAACCCGATTCCTTCAACAATTCAGCTAAGCTGTTCCACATATAACTTGCATAATTAGGGCGGGCAAGATGCCCACACCACAAGAGTTTTATTTAATTTGATTATGTAATTTTAGATGTTTTTTAGCTTACCAGGAAATTTAATAGCAAGAGCTTGTCAGAGTGAGATAATTCTTGAAGCAGAGGTAAAAGTTCAGCTAGAGGCATAAATTATTTGATGAATTTGTGTTGCATCTATATTTAGAGTCTTTTTTAGCATAGTTGCGATCGCCTTCATTTAAAGCCTTCATTTAAAAAGGCTATGAGCCGGATGATAAAGCTTTCAGTAATTGGGTAAGCGATAATGGTTAGTACCTCTTTGGTAGGAGTACTTTTGCAATGACCGAATTACTCGAAAAAGCGATCGCCCAATTGAAAACTTTACCTGCTGACGAGCAGGATGCGATCGCAGTTCGTCTCCTTGGAGAGATGGAGGATGAGCAGACATGGAAAGCTCAGTTTGAATCTACCACGGACGAGCAGTGGGATCGGATAGCCCAGATCGTAAGGCAGGAAATTGCTGCTGGTGATATCACACCTCTAGATGAGGTTTTTCCCTTACTCAAGAAACTTTCGCCAGAGCGATTACAAGTGCTTGCTGATTTTGCGGCTTATTTAGCAAATGCTGAAAGCGAAGCTGCAACCCAAGAACTTTTGGCAATTCCTGGATTGCTAGAGCGAGTTAAGCACTCATCAGCAACCCCTAAAACCCTTTACACACCCTGGAGAAACCTTCGCTCTGATGTATGAAGTTGTTCTCCATCCCGATGCCCAAAAAGTTTATATCAATGCTGACAAAGCTTTAGCAAAAAAATTGCCCGATGTTTGCAGCAGTTAGAGCAAACTCCCCAGTTCCACCCTCATATCAAAGCCCTCAAGGGAGATTATGCAGGGTACTATCGCTACCAAATCGGAGATTACAGGGTCATTTATTCGATAGACGATGAACTAGTGCAGGTATTTGTGATAGCGATCGCACATCGCAGTGAGGCGTATGAACCGTGAGGTTATCTGCGGCAAGGTAAGCGGAACATGTTGTATGTCTTAGCGGGGCGACCGTGGTAATCTTAATGATGATTCAGTTTTGGTGATGTTAACCAGGAACTTGCTACCTCGATATCCGCAGTGTAAGATTGCAATTTTGAATGAGGTGTTGGTTGAGTGGGAGAGTTAGCGATTTTAGTCGCCAAATTAGTGCTGTTGTTAACAGTTTTTGCTTCTTCCACAGCTTCTCGACCTGTAATCAACCTAGAGCGACGACTACGAGTGATATAGTTCCATGCCCATTGAAATACTACTAGTAATTTAGTATCAAACTCGATTAAGAAGTAGATATGAACGACTAACCAAAATATCCAAGCAAGGAAACCTTGGAGTTTGATGAAGCTTAAATCTACAACAGCTAAATTTTTGCCAATCATTGCCAAACTGCCTACGTCATTGTAACGAAATCGTGGTAGCGTTTGACTTTGAAGGCGTTTTTGAATGAGTTTAGCTGCATACTCTCCTTGTTGTTTGGCTACGGGTGCAACACCAGGTAAGGGTTTTCCATCTTGATGAGAGAAGTTGCCTAAATCTCCGATAACAAAGATGTTTTTATAACCCTTAATCGTCAAGTCTGGTTCTACAATCACACGTCCAGAGCGATCGCACTCTACACCTGTGCGGTTTGCTAGAACTTGCCCCATAGAGGAACCTTTCACACCTGCTGCCCATAATATAGTTTTTGAGGCAATTTCTTGAACTTGATCGCCTTGCTTGAAAGTAACGATATCATTTTCAATATTCGTCACCCTGGTATTTGTGTTGACTACCACACCCAACGTTTGCAAGGATACTTTTCCTACTTCTGATAACTGTGGAGCCATATGAGGGAGGATGCGATCGCCCCCTTGCAATAACAAAATCTGAGTTTCTGAGGTGTTGATGTTGCGGAAATCTTCTTTGAGAGTTTTATGTGCCAATTCTGCGATCGCACCCGCTAATTCTACACCTGTAGGGCCACCACCGACGATTACAAAGGTCAACCAAGCACGGCGTAGTTCGGGATCGGTTTCTTTTTCTGCCGCTTCAAATGCCGAAAATATCCGGCGACGCATTTCTACCGCATCTTCAACTGTTTTCAAGCCAGGAGCCAATGGTCTCCAGTTATCCTTACCAAAATAGGAATGGTTAGCACCTGTGGCAATAACTAATGTATCGTAGGGTATTGTTCTATCACCGAGAATAACTTCTTGGGTTTCTGGATCGATATCATTTACTTCTCCCAACAACACTTGAGTATTTTTGCTTTTCCTGAATACAACTCGTAATGGTGAGGAGATATCAGCAGGTGATAGCGTACCTGTCGCAACTTGATATAAAAGCGGCTGAAATAAATGAAAGTTACGTTTATCGATGAGAGTAACATTGACATTCGCTTTGTTGAGAGTCTTTGCTGTATAAAGTCCACCAAAGCCTCCACCAATGATTACAACCTGATGTGGTGCATTCTTCTCTAGTGAAACTACCATAAAAAATATTTCCCTGTGTTAAGAGACTTGTAACTTTTCTTAACAAAGATGTAGCAGAATTATGATCTTCGTTGCTGTTTATTTAGAACAATTGAAAAATACTGAAAGTAGGCTAGTTATACCAATTCTCTAAAATTTGGCATATAGATTATACCAATTCTCTAAAATTCGGCTACACATTCAAAATCCGAAACCCATATTAAATAAGAGTTTCTTAATTACGAACTACGTTAGCGCAGCGGTAGCGAGTCCTCGATAGCGAAGCGTTAGCGACGCAGGAGCGTCGCGTCATTACGAATTACGAACTACGAATTACGAATTAGTATTAGACCTCTTGTATAAATCTTTTGGCAAAGTTTCCCCAGTGGGGGATTGCGTGTGTGGATGGAGCGCTGGTGAAGTGGGATGAGTAGCGATCGCTCCTAAGTAGGACTTGCTGAATTCTGCTTTTTGAATTTTGAATTGTTTTGTTATTAAACACATCTGCAAAAATTGATTGCGTAAATTCACTAATTTACTGAGGTAAGAAAAGTAAGAAAAGTGGGATATTTTATAGTAAACATTGACTATGCTGTTGATATCCTGTAATCTCGTATACTGCAAGTCTCTAAAAGTAACACTTTTTACTTTTATATAAAACAAGAACCGTAAAAGTCCCTAAGAAGTTTAGATTAGCAAAGTATTTATGAGAACTGAGGTGCGATCGCAATTCACATCTCGCTCGCACCTTTGTTTGAGCAGTGGATGTATGAGTTTATGGGCAGACGAAAAAGCCAGCTTATACATAAGTTAACTTGAGGCGATCGCCTTGGACACAAAGCAGGTGAAGTCAAAGAGCGGCAAACTTGGCTTCACCAGTTCTAACCCAGTCTCGAATCAAGAGTTACTTTTTACTACCAAATATTTACCAAAGGAAACCAATCATTATGGCTCTCAGATCTCAAAACAACAGCAATAACCCCTTCAATGGCACTTCATCTGAGAATATTGACATCAGAGCGGAAAACCTGATCGTCATTGACCCAAATGTTGATAACTATCAGCAGCTAATTGCAGGTGCAGTATCAAAAGCAGTAATCTTAGTACTCGACTCATCAAGTGATGGTGTCAGCCAAATTGCCGCAGCATTAGCTAAATGTTCGCACCTAAGCGCTGTTCACATCGTTTGCCACGGCTCACCGGGTAACTTATATCTAGGTAATTCCCACTTGGGACTAGATAATTTAGAACATTATGCCCAGCAGCTAAGAACTTGGTTTTCCTCTACTTTGGGTGTGCATTTGCTCCTCTATGGCTGTAACGTGGCAGCAGGCGATGCGGGAGCAGAATTTATTCAAAGATTGCACGAACTTACAGGCGCAGAAATTATGGCTTCTGCCAAGCTCACGGGTAGCCAACTCAAGGGAGGCGATTGGCAACTAGAAATCGCCACTGGGGAAATGACTAATGCTAGAGCATTTTCCCCCCAAGTCATGGACACTTATACTGGAGTTTTTGCTGAACCAGACGATACTCTGCTCCAAGCAAATGCTACAGGAATCAACGGTGTCGGAACTTTCCTCGGCAGTGGTATCATTGGCGACGATCCTACCGATGTTGATTTATACGAAGTTCAACTCAACGTTGGAGAGCTTCTCAACATCGATATTGATGCACGAGCGATTGGTTCCGGCCTCGATTCATACGTGCGGCTGTTCGATTCAGCAGGAAATGAAATTGTCAAAAATGATGACATAGACAGTCGTGACTCTGGGCTAGACTTCTATGCTCGCACTGCTGGTACTTACTACGTTGGCGTGAGTAGCTCCAAGAACACAAGCTACAATCCATCGGTTGCGGGCAGTGGTAGTGTTACTGAGACTAACACTGGCATTTACAACATCAAGCTTAATGTTAGTCTTCCTAACTTTCGTCCTGAACCGAACGACATCCTCTCCCAAGCAATCGACACGGGAATCAATGGAGGGGGAACCTTTTCCAATCGTGGCTTCATCGGCGATAATTTGAATATTGATGCCAAAAAAGATGTTGACTTATACAAAGTTCAACTCAACGCTGGAGATGTCCTCACAGTTGGGATTGATGCACGATCGATTGATTCTGCTCTAGATTCATACCTACGGGTGTTAGACGCAGCAGGCGAGCGAATCAAACGCAACGATGACTTGTTGGGGAGTGACTCTGGGTTGAGCTTCTTTGCCCGTGCTGCTGGCACTTATTACATTGGCGTGAGCGATTTTAGCAACAATGACTACAGCGCAGAAACCGAGGGTAGCGGCAGTGGTGGCAAAACAGGCATTTACAACGTGAAGTTTGATGTTAAGGCAACTAACTTCGTTGAACCTAATGACATTCTCTCGCAAGCGATCGATACGGGAATCAATGGAGGGGGAAGTTTTTCTAGCAACGGCTTTATCGGCGACAATTTAAACATTGACGCTGGAAAAGATGTGGACTTATATAAAGTCCAACTGAATGCAGGAGACTTTGTTACTTTTAGCATTACTGCCCAGTCAATTGGTTCCGACCTTGATTCTTACCTGCGGCTGTTCGACTCAGCAGGCAATGAAATCAAACGCAACAATGACTTTGATGGGGATGATTCCTTAATTTCCTTTACTCCTACCGCCACTGGCACTTACTACATTGGTGTGAGTGATACTGATAATCAGGACTACGATCCATCGGTTGCCGATAGCGGTAGTGATGGCGACACTGGTGCCTACACTCTGGATATTCAATATAATGTCGGGTTTTCTGCTACCTTGGCCACCGCTCCTGGTGATGGTGGCTTTAAGGTCAAGCTTGACCCCTATGGCAGTTTCGGCTCTACCACTAGTTCAGCTGTTTCTAGTGATGCTACTTACGATCCTGTGGGTGAGCTAAAAGCAGGCGATACTATTTATGCCTCTGCTGTGGCTATTCGCATTGGTGATACAGGCAAACGAGATGCCTTATCTTTTGAAGATGAGATTTTGAATGAGACACCTGCACTCACCAATGCTATTTATACTGCCATCAACCCGACCGACGCTCAGAGTAAGTTTACTTACAAAGGTTTAAACTTCGCTCTCGATCAAAGGGTCAGTGACCAGTTTACTTCTGGCACACGCACAGGTGGTCAACTCATCCAGACTTACACCATCACTAACCCAGGTTCCACAGCCGTTAATTTAGAACTGATTCGCTATCTAGATGGTGACTTGGAGTTTGATGGTAGCGATAATGATGCAGGTGGTCTTTTGAGCCAGGATGGCAAGCAAATTTTATTTGAGACCGATTCTGGGAGTAGCTCAACCACACCCAGCACTTTTGTTGGCATTACAGCACTAGGGGGAAATTCGCTGCCTGGTAGCTATGAAATCAGTAGATTTTCCTTGTTACGTGAGCAAATCTACGAGGGTGAGTCCTTAAGGAACTATATCACTGGTGATAGCGATGGTGACCAATTTGTCGACTCCGCTCCCTACGATATCACCCTAGCTCTAGGCAGAGGTTTTGTGATTAATCCTGGTGCCTCAGTCACCTACACAACCACCACAATTTTCGGCGATGGACAGCCGATACAGGTTTCTACCAACACTGCTCCTGTGGCTGTTAATGACACTGCTACTACTAATCAAAATAGACCTGTAAATATTAATGTCCTCGCTAACGACAGCGATGCTGACGGAAATCCCCTCAGCTTCAGTATTGCTACCAACCCCACTAACGGCACGGCTGTAGTTAACAATAACGGCACTCCTGGAAACTTGAGCGATGATTTCGTTGTTTATACCCCCAATACTAACTACAACGGTACTGATTCCTTCACCTACAACCTTAGTGATGGTCAGGGTGGAACTACCACTGGTACGGTAAATTTGACTATCGAGGCCAACAAACCGCCAACTGTTGCCAATGCGATTCCTGATAAAGTTACCACAGAAAACAGTGTCTTCAACTTCACTTTTGATGCCAACACCTTTAATGATCTCGATGCAGGCGATACATTAACTTACACTGCCACTCTTGACAACGGCAATCCTTTACCCTCATGGCTAACCTTCAACGCCAACACCCGCACCTTCAGTGGCACACCAAAAGCCGCCAATGTCGGTAACATCAACGTCAAAGTTACTGCCAAGGACACAGCTAATGCCAGTGTCAGCGATATCTTTAATTTGAGTATCACTCCCCTTAACTTAACGGGAACTCCCAATGCCGATACTCTAAAAGGCACAGCTAGCAACAATATTATTGATGGCAAAGCTAGTAACGATACCCTTACAGGTGGTGGTGGAAGAGACACCTTTATTATTCGCCCTGGCGATGGCACTGACACCATCACCGACTTTGGCGGTGTTGGCAAAGGTACAAATCCCAATGCAACAGTAATCGCCAATATTGACACGCTGCAATTTACTGGTACTGGCTTAAGTGCTAAAAATCTGCTACTAACTGCAAATGGCAACAATCTAGAAGTCACTTTTGATAATGTTGCCAACACCAAAGTCATAGTGCAAAACTTCAAGCTGGAAAACCTAGATAATCTGCCCGCATCAGGTAGTAGACCGGCTTTAGCCAATATCCTGTTTGATGGACAAACCAGCCCCAGCGACAGTTTTGATGTCTTCGATGCTAACTTTAATGCTAGCGGCATCTTCCAAAAGAATGCGGTGACGTTCCTCAATGACCTGAATAACAACACCTCTGGTTTTGACAATTCCAATGATGTAATTAACGCTCAAGGCGGTAATGACAGAATCGATGGCAAGAGTGGCAACGATCATCTGCGTGGCGAAGCAGGCAATGATACTCTCATCGGTGGTGCGGGGAATGATACTCTCGCTGGTGGTGCGGGGAATGACGTGCTAACAGGTGGAACTGGTGCTGATAGATTCCTTTTCAACACTAATGCTACTTTCACTCAGTCTGGTGTTGGTATCGATAAAATTACTGACTTCAAGCGTTCTGAAGGTGACAAGATTGTTTTGGATAAAACCACTTTCAGTGTCCTTAGTTCTAATCCCGGAAATGGTTTCAGTAGTGCAGGTGATTTTAAGAGTATTGGTTTTGACTTGTTCCAATTGACTATTTTGGAGGGCATTAGCAGTGCCAAGATTGTCTACGATGCTGTGAATGGACGCTTGTTCTATAACGAAAATGGTACTGCGCCTGGTTTTGGCACTGGTGGTCAGTTTGCCACTCTCGATGGCAAGCCAAGTTTAACTGCTAGCGATTTTATGATTCAAGCGTAATTCGCGCGCCAACTATATATTAAATGGCGATCGCTTCAACTGCATCTGTAAAAGGGGCGATCGTTATTTTATATGTGTTACTCGACTCAAATGCAGAGTCAAACACCAATTAAAAAACCAAGAGTTAGAAGGTTAACAAAAGAACAAAAGAAATCTCATCGAGAACTCAATCGATTAAGAATCACTGTTGAACACGTAAATCGTCGTCTAAAAATCTTGAAAATCTGGAATTATAGATGCAGTTAATTAGCGGTGTAGTGGTGGTAGATTGCCGTAGTGGACAACAAATTGGACTTTTTGAATTTACCAGTGGAGTACAGGAACTATGTGAAGTGCAATTTCTCCCCGGAAAAATGCGCCCCACCATTCTCAATACCGAGATGGAAGCAGTGCGCGATGCCTTTACCGCACCGGATGCCTATTGGCTACATCCAGAATCTTTAATGGATGAATTTCAACCTCAAAACTCACTTTGGAGAAACAAACAATGCCAGTAATACCAGTCGGTTCAGAATTCCAAGTCAATAGCTTCACCACTGATAGGCAAGCAGATCACGCAATCACAGTGGACGCCAAGGGCAACTTTGTGATCACTTGGGAGAGTTCCGGTCAGGATGGCAGTAGTGAAGGAATCTACGCCCAACGCTACAACGCGGATGGCACCACAAATGGCGGCGAATTTCAGGTCAATTCTTTCACTACCGGCAGTCAAGATGACGTTACTGTGGCGGTGGACGCCAAGGGCAACTTTGTGATCACTTGGGAGAGTTCCGGTCAGGATGGCAGTGCTGATGGAATCTACGCCCAGCGCTATAACGCGGATGGCACCCCCAATGGCGGCGAATTTCAGGTCAATTCTTTCACTACCGACTTTCAAAGAGACCCTGTTGTGGCAGTGGACGCCAACGGCAACTTTGTGATCGTTTGGGAGAGTATCGGTCAGGATGGCGATCTCAATGGGGTTTACGCCCAGCGCTATAACGCTGATGGCACCACCAATGGGGGCGAATTTCAGGTCAATTCTTTCACTACTAGCACTCAACAAAACCCTACTGTGGCAGTGGACGCCAACGGCAACTTTGTGATCGTTTGGGACAGTTCTGGTCAGGATGGCAGTCTTGAAGGAATCTACGCCCAGCGCTACAATGCCGATGGCACCACCAATGGCGGCGAATTTCAGGTCAATACTTTCACTACTGGCAGTCAAAGTACCCCTGCTGTGGCAGTGGACGCCAACGGCAACTTTGTCATCGCTTGGCAGAGTACTGATCAGGATGGCAGTAGTGATGGGATCTACGCCCAACGCTACAACGCGGATGGCACTACCAATGGGGGCGAATTTCAGGTCAATACTTTCACTACCTCCTCTCAAGCAGACCCTGCTGTGGCGGTGGACGCCAACGGCAACTTTGTCATCGCTTGGGAGAGTAACGGTCAGGATGGCGATCTCAATGGGGTTTACGCCCAGCGCTATAACGCTGATGGTACCCCAGATAGCGGTGAATTCCTGGTTAATACCTACACCACCAACAATCAAGACGATCCCGTTGTGGGAGTGGACGCTAACGGCAACTTTGTCATCGCTTGGGAGAGTACCGATCAGGACGGCAGTAGTGATGGAATCTACGCCCAGCGGTTCGCGTCAGTCAACTTGACAGGCACTCCCAATGCCGATACCCTCACAGGCACATCGATCAACAATATAATTGATGGCAAAGCTAGTAACGATACCCTTACAGGTGGCGGTGGAAGAGACACCTTTATTATTCGCCCTGGCGATGGCACTGACACCGTCACCGACTTTGGCGGTGTTGGCAAAGGTACAAATCCCAATGCAACAGTAATCGCCAATATTGACACGCTGCAATTTACTGGTACTGGCTTAAGTGCTAAAAATCTGCTACTAACTGCAAATGGCAACAATCTAGAAGTCACTTTTGATAATGTTGCCAACACCAAAGTCATAGTGCAAAACTTCAAGCTGGAAAACCTAGATAATCTGCCCGCATCAGGTAGTAGACCGGCTTTAGCCAATATCCTGTTTGATGGACAAACCAGCCCCAGCGACAGTTTTGATGTCTTCGATGCTAACTTTAATGCTAGCGGCATCTTCCAAAAGAATGCGGTGACGTTCCTCAATGACCTGAATAACAACACCTCTGGTTTTGACAATTCCAATGATGTAATTAACGCTCAAGGCGGTAATGACAGAATCGATGGCAAGAGTGGCAACGATCATCTGCGTGGCGAAGCAGGCAATGATACTCTCATCGGTGGTGCGGGGAATGATACTCTCGCTGGTGGTGCGGGGAATGACGTGCTAACAGGTGGAACTGGTGCTGATAGATTCCTTTTCAACACTAATGCTACTTTCACTCAGTCTGGTGTTGGTATCGATAAAATTACTGACTTCAAGCGTTCTGAAGGTGACAAGATTGTTTTGGATAAAACCACTTTCAGTGTCCTTAGTTCTAATCCCGGAAATGGTTTCAGTAGTGCAGGTGATTTTAAGAGTATTGGTTTTGACTTGTTCCAATTGACTATTTTGGAGGGCATTAGCAGTGCCAAGATTGTCTACGATGCTGTGAATGGACGCTTGTTCTATAACGAAAATGGTACTGCGCCTGGTTTTGGCACTGGTGGTCAGTTTGCCACTCTCGATGGCAAGCCAAGTTTAACTGCTAGCGATTTTATGATTCAAGCGTAATTCGCGCGCCAACTATATATTAAATGGCGATCGCTTTAATTGCATCTGTAAAAGGGGCATCTTCTACAACTCCAACTTTGGATAATGCAGACAACATCAGCAAATTCTACCCCAGCGTTAAAAATTGCCGCTAGTCAACAGTTTTCCTTGTGGCTAGCACAGGAGAATCTAAGTCTTGCTTGCACCACCTACCAAACCAACCGCCTTTTTTTCGTCAGTAGCCAAGCACAAGGACATCTGAAAGTACACGAAAGACTATTCGACAAACCGATGGGACTATATGCAGCAGGCAGTAGCCTCTACATGAGTAGCCGTTACCAACTTTGGCATTTCGAGAATCTTTTAGAGGCAGGAGAAAAGTATGGGGAATGCGATCGCCTCTATGTCCCCCGTACCGCCTACTTTACAGGAGATATCAATGTCCATGATGTTGTCCTGGAAGATGCACATAATCTAATTTTTGTCAATACCGATTTTAGCTGTCTGGCGACGCTCAGTCCCGATTACAGTTTTGTTCCCCTGTGGCAACCGCCGTTTATTTCTAAGCTGGTGGCTGAAGATCGCTGTCATCTCAATGGTTTGGCGTTAGTGGAGGGAAAACCCGCTTATGTCACCGCTTGCAGTAGTACCGATACGGCGGCGGGTTGGCGGCACTGTCGCTCAGATGGAGGAGTGGTTATCGATGTTCCCAATAACGAGATCGTCGTGAGTGGTTTATCGATGCCCCATTCACCCCGTTGGTACAAGGGGAAGTTGTGGCTACTCAATTCCGGAACGGGAGAACTGGGATATATTGAGGGCGGTCAATTTGTCCCCATCGCTTTCTGTCCAGGATTTGTCAGGGGTTTGGCGTTTTGGGGGGATGTGGCACTGGTGGGATTGTCCAAACTCAGAGCGCGGACGTTTAGCGGATTAGTCTTAGAGGAACGGTTAGCCAAGCAGGGAAATGTCCCTCAATGTGGACTAATGGCAATTTCGCTGACGACGGGAGAAGTGCTGCACTGGCTTCAGTTAGAAGGGGTGGTCGAGGAATTATTTGATGTGGTGGTGCTGCCGGGAGTGCGCCGTCCCCAAGCTTTGGGATTGCAAAGTGATGAAATCGAGCGTCTGGTGACGTTTCCCGGTTCGGAGGGCATTGTGATTACCAAACCCACCGCCGAACGCCCCAGTCAGGGAGCTAAAGCACCTGTGGCTGGATTGCCCAAATTGAGGGAGATTACCCCTTCGGCGATTAAATATCAGCGTGTGTACCATCTCAACCCAGGAAATTTGCTGCCTTATGATGCTTTGACCTTTCCCCGTCTGAGCCAACGCTGGCTAACTCAACCGCAACGGGGAGAATTGCTCGGACTTTCCGCATCGCTAGACGGGGAAATCGTCGGTTTTGCTATAGCCGAACTCTTAGATAATGGCGTAGCCGAACTGATTTCGTTTTTAGTGTTGCCGGAGTGCCGAAATCGAGGCATCGGCACCCGCACACTCCAAGCCTTAGAAGTCGAATTGATGAAAAACGGATGCCAGCGAGTACAGGTGAGCTATCCGAAGGACGACTTCACCAATCTTGCCCTCGTGCCATTACTACGCAAGTTGAACTGGCAATGGGAGCAACTCAACCAAGCTGTAGAAACAGCTTTCAAACACATATCTAAAAAAGGAGAAAACCAACCATGACTGACCCAAACTTTTTATCCCCTGTGACTAACCCTTTCGGACTCTCCGATGTGGGGACTATTGCCACGCCCACCCTGGCTGATATCGATGGGGATGGGGATCTCGATGCTTTCGTCGGGGAACGTTTCGGCAATACGCGGTTCTACCGCAATACGGGAACGGCGACGGCTCCGGTTTTCAGCCAACAGGCGGGGAACTTCGGACTCACGAATGTGGGGGGTTCTGCCTCGCCCACCTTCGCCGACATCGATGGGGATGGGGATCTCGATGCTTTCGTCGGGGAACGTTTCGGCAATACGCGGTTCTACCGCAATACGGGAACGGCGACGGCTCCGGTTTTCAGCCAACAAGCGGGGAACTTCGGACTCACGGATGTGGGTTTAAATGCCACGCCCACGTTGGCCGACATCGATGGGGATGGGGATCTCGATGCAATAGTCGGGAATAATGACGGCAATCCGGTGTTCTACCGCAATACGGGAACGGCGACGGCTCCGGTTTTCAGCCAAGAGGCGGGGAACTTCGGACTCACGGATGTGGGATATTCTGCCGCGCCCACGTTTGCCGATATCGATGGGGATGGGGATCTCGATGCAATAGTCGGGAATTTTGACGGCAATACGGTGTTCTACCGCAATACGGGAACGGTCACGGCTCCGGTTTTCAGCCAAGAGGCGGGGAACTTCGGACTCACGGATGTGGGATATTCTGCCGCGCCCACGTTTGCCGATATCGATGGCGATGGGGATCTCGATGCTTTCGTCGGGAATAATGACGGCAATATCCTGTTCTTCGAGAACACTCCCGTTGTGTCTAACCAACCCCCCGTTGCCAATGATGACACCGCAACCACGGATGAAGATACCCCGGTTAACATCAGCGTCCTCACTAACGATAGCGATGCCGATTCAGACCCCTTAAGCATCGAGAGCTTTACCAATGCCAGCAACGGAACCGTTACCCTCAACGATAACGCCACTCCAGCAAATACAACCGATGACTTTTTGGTTTATACTCCCAATGCCAACTTTAACGGCACAGACTCGTTTACTTATACCATTGCTGATGGAAATGGAAACACTAGCACCGCTACCGTCAATCTCACAATTAACCCAGTTAACGATGCACCTGTCGCTGTGAACGACAGTGCCAGCACCAATGAAGATACCCCGGTTAACATCAGCGTCCTCACTAACGATAGCGATGCCGATTCAGACCCCTTAAGCATCGAGAGCTTTACCAATGCCAGCAACGGAACCGTTACCCTCAACGATAACGCCACTCCAGCAAATACAACCGATGACTTTTTGGTTTATACTCCCAATGCCAACTTTAACGGCACAGACTCGTTTACTTATACCATTGCTGATGGA
This sequence comes from Desmonostoc vinosum, assembly GCF_059505385.1. Lineage (NCBI taxonomy): Bacteria > Bacillati > Cyanobacteriota > Cyanophyceae > Nostocales > Nostocaceae > Desmonostoc > Desmonostoc vinosum. Next base: position 42,964 of record NZ_JCACKM010000001.1, on the reverse strand, counting down.
AATGGAGGCACTAGCACCGCCACCGTCAATCTCACAATTAACCCAGTTAACGATGCACCAACCCTAGCCAACGCCCTGCCCGACAAAACTACAACAGAAAATAGTGCCTTCAACTTCACTTTTGCTGCCAACACCTTTGCTGATATCGATGCTGGCGACACTTTAACTTACACTGCCACCCTTGACAACGGCAATCCTTTACCCTCATGGCTAACCTTCAACGCCAACACCCGCACCTTCAGTGGCACACCAAAAGCCGCCAATGTCGGTAACATCAACGTCAAAGTTACTGCCAAGGACACAGCTAATGCCAGTGTCAGCGATATCTTTAATTTGAGTATCACTCCCCTTAACTTAACGGGAACTCCCAATGCCGATACTCTAAAAGGCACAGCTAGCAACAATATTATTGATGGCAAAGCTAGTAACGATACCCTTACAGGTGGTGGTGGAAGAGACACCTTTATTATTCGCCCTGGCGATGGCACTGACACCATCACCGACTTTGGCGGTGTTGGCAAAGGTACAAATCCCAATGCAACAGTAATCGCCAATATTGACACGCTGCAATTTACTGGTACTGGCTTAAGTGCTAAAAATCTGCTACTAACTGCAAATGGCAACAATCTAGAAGTCACTTTTGATAATGTTGCCAACACCAAAGTCATAGTGCAAAACTTCAAGCTGGAAAACCTAGATAATCTGCCCGCATCAGGTAGTAGACCGGCTTTAGCCAATATCCTGTTTGATGGACAAACCAGCCCCAGCGACAGTTTTGATGTCTTCGATGCTAACTTTAATGCTAGCGGCATCTTCCAAAAGAATGCGGTGACGTTCCTCAATGACCTGAATAACAACACCTCTGGTTTTGACAATTCCAATGATGTAATTAACGCTCAAGGCGGTAATGACAGAATCGATGGCAAGAGTGGCAACGATCATCTGCGTGGCGAAGCAGGCAATGATACTCTCATCGGTGGTGCGGGGAATGATACTCTCGCTGGTGGTGCGGGGAATGACGTGCTAACAGGTGGAACTGGTGCTGATAGATTCCTTTTCAACACTAATGCTACTTTCACTCAGTCTGGTGTTGGTATCGATAAAATTACTGACTTCAAGCGTTCTGAAGGTGACAAGATTGTTTTGGATAAAACCACTTTCAGTGTCCTTAGTTCTAATCCCGGAAATGGTTTCAGTAGTGCAGGTGATTTTAAGAGTATTGGTTTTGACTTGTTCCAATTGACTATTTTGGAGGGCATTAGCAGTGCCAAGATTGTCTACGATGCTGTGAATGGACGCTTGTTCTATAACGAAAATGGTACTGCGCCTGGTTTTGGCACTGGTGGTCAGTTTGCCACTCTCGATGGCAAGCCAAGTTTAACTGCTAGCGATTTTATGATTCAAGCGTAAATCTCAATCTACTGACTCCTAAAACTGTGTTGTATAAAAACATAGTTTTAGGAGTTGGTAACCCAGATTCCGCAGGTGCGCTCAGAAAATGCTGTATTTTTGAAAATGACCTAGAGTATTCATCAGTTGGTGTACGGTAGCCAGCGTTAACACCAGGAATTGCGATCGCAGCGTCACCAGTAGTCAATAGACAAGCTGCTTTTTTGACGCCTTCGACAATTGTAATCGTTACATAGACAAACTCTGCTGCAACTGATTCTGAGAAAGTGGCATACATCAATGATGAAACTACTCCTAGCTTCAAACGTAGAGTAGCTAGTGCTTTACAAGCTGGCGGTGAAACTGCAATTGAAGAATTTTTAGATAATCCTTATATCAATGTTGGTAAAGCAATTGTTAAAGGTTGGATTAAGCCTGAATAGGGGTGTGAAGATGGCAACGCATAACAATCCTGTTGGAGCGGATAGCTTCAAGATATTAATAGTAATACAAAAGTTACTGGCTACCGCTCAACAGAAACGTTAGACCGCAGAGTTATCCGTTTGGGTACAACCGGGAAGCTGATAATTAGGCGAAATCACTAAAAAAGATATTAAAGTTCTGCTAGATCAACTTTCCGTCGATTATCCAAGTGATAGTCCTAGAGTTCTGGTTGCTAAAGCTGTGGATGAAGTTGAGAAAAGTCCTGAGCTAAAATCCCGAATTCTGCGGGGAATGAAAGCAGGAAGCTTCGCAGCTTTGGAAAAGATGATTGATCACCCTGTCGCTAAATTCTTTATTGAAGGTGCAAAAGAAGTTTTGAAGCCCTAAATGCATCATTGCAGGGTCGCGGTTTAACATAGTCCTTGAGCCAGACAGTTGTAAAATGGGAAGACCTCAAGCCTATTCCATATGAGCGAAACGGTCTACATCGAAACCAGCATCTTGGGCTATCTCACATCCAGATCAACCAAAAACCTAATCTTGGCTGCAAACATGGAGATCACAAAAGACTGGTGGGAATCTCGTCGAAGCGCCTTCACTCTTTATGCTTCTGAGGCTGTTTTAGAGGAAGTGGCACAGGGAGATCCAACGATCGCTGCTCAAAGGCTGGAGATGCTGCGCGATTTTTCATTGTTGTCATTAAACCAGGATGTGCAGAGTCTAGCTGCACAACTTCTGCTCCGAAGCAATTTGCCTTCAAAAGCGAGGGTTGATGCGATTCACATCGCTGCTGCTACCGTCCACGGCATGGATTATCTGCTAACTTGGAATTGTAAGCATATTGCTAACGCTCAAATCCAGGGAAAGCTAGCAGAAATTAGTCTCGACTTCGGCTATGTGCTGCCTGTTCTCTGCACCCCAAACGAACTGATGGGAGATTAGGTCATGTGGCAAGATGAGATTGTAGAAGAGATTCACCAAATTCGCGAAGCATACGCAAAGTCATTGAATTATGACCTGGACGCAATATTTGAAGACTTACGCAAGAAGGAAGCTGAAAGTGGCAAAGAAGTTGTGAGCTTGTCGCGAAAGCACGGTCTAACAACACGTTGGAGCGGACGAGCGAGAGATTTTGGTGAGGATGCAAAGGATACTAGCCGCCGCTCAACTTAGCCGTTAGCCTGCTAGTTTTTGGTGGAGACCTTGCTAGAGCGTTACCTGTGAGGTATTCCAGGTTAAATAGTCCTATAAGATCTGGTTAAGCTGTAAATGTGTACTATAATTTGCTCCTAGACGCTCGTGCGTTAGTAGAGGTCAGCAGGGGTGGTTAGTTCCAATCAAATTCTCAAGACAACCCAATTATCTTTAGAAGTTGTGGCAACGCCACAATTGATGAGACGGCAAGAACTGAAGCCTTTAACAGAAGGATTTCAACTGCAATATGAACATCCTCATGGAAAACTGTATCAGGGTAATTCAATCGACTGGCTCAAATCCCTTGAGGTTCAGAGCGTTGATCTAATTTTTGCTGATCCACCATATAACATTAAAAAAGCTGATTGGGATGATTTTGAGAATCAGGAGCAGTACATTGAATGGTCGCTTCAATGGATTAGTCAATCCTCTCGTATTCTAAAACCAACAGGTTCTCTCTACATTTGTGGTTTTTCCGAAATCCTGGCTGATCTCAAACATCCAGCATCAAGATATTTTAGAAGTTGCCGTTGGCTAATTTGGCATTACAAAAACAAAGCAAATTTAGGTAGTAACTGGGGACGCTCTCATGAAAGCATTATTCATTTTCGCAAATCTGATGGGATCAAATTAAATATTGATGATGTAAGAATTCCTTATGGTGCACATACGTTGAAATATCCTTCACATCCACAAGCAGAAACAAGTGCTTATGGGAAAGGATCATCAAAGAAGCGCGATAACTGGACACCCAATCCAAAAGGTGCAAAGCCTAAAGATGTAATAGAAATTCCTACTACTTGTAATGGCATGGGTGAGACAACACCTCATCCTACACAAAAGCCTGAAGAACTATTGAGGAAATTTGTCCTTGCATCCTCTAAAGAAGGAGATTTGATTGTTGATCCATTTTCAGGCTCAGGAACAACCATAGTAGTTGCAGAACAACTAAATCGACGTTGGATGGGGTGTGACTTCAATATTGAGTACAATGATTGGGCATCCAAACGTATAGAGAATGTTCGTCGCATGACCAAAGAAGAATGGATTGCCTTTGATCGTAGAAACGCGGCAAGAAGAGAATTTATACGATGAGTTTGGCGACTTTAGTTGGTCATGCAGCTGAACATCGTGCAGGTAAGACGCAAGAGTTAGATCCAGAAACATCGTAAAATGTTTGCCGATCTACCACAGCAGTTTCAGGAACAAACTCGTAATATTCTCTTACAATTGATTGTCTTACAATAGACACTAACTTTGAAGTTGCAAAGCAAGCGATGAGTACTATGGATAATTCCCCAATGGATAATAGATCGTCAGCAGATTTAGTATCTGTGACAGAGTTACAGCGCCAGCTTAGTAGGCTCCGATGCTCCGAAAGGAGCCGCCAAGCGCGATCGCAACAAGAAATAGCCAAAGTAGGAATTTTAAAGTGAGCAGAACAGCATTAAAATGAAGGTTTTTAAAAAACTTGCGACCATACAGGAGTTAAAATTTGGGTATTAAGCTCACTTGCGGCAATCCTAGCTATGCTCAGTACAACAGTGACCAATACCGGACAAATTACCCTGCCTGACGAAATTCGGCAGCATCTCAAGCTAGTGAGCGGCAGCCGAATCGAATTTGTGATCGACGAAGACGGTCAAGTCAAACTCTTTCCCCTCAACGTTGCCGTAGAAGACTTATCCGGCATCCTCCATCGCCCTGGCATTCAACGAGCGTCCCTTGAGGATATGGAAACAGCCATCTCTGAGGGTGCGAATGATTGGACTTGATACCAATATGCTCGTTCGATATCTCACCAGAGATGATGAACAGCAATGGCAACAGACTGTTACGGTCATTCAGCAGAATCAGCCTTGCTTTATCACCAATATCGTTCTATGTGAGTTGGTTTGGGTGCTTAGGGGAGCAAACTACGGCTTTCGCAAGGACGAGATCATTAATGTGCTAGAGGCTATGTTGCATAGTGCAGCCTTTGAATTTGAAAACCGATCAACGGTTGACCAGGCTCTACAGCAATACAGGCAGGGTAAAGCTGATTTTTCTGATTACCTGATTGGAGCAGTATCTCGTCAAGCAGGTTGCACAGACACCTGGAGTTTTGATGGTAAGCTGAAGGGTGAAAAGGGGTTTAAATGTCTGGAGTAGTGCCGCCAGCTAACACTGCGTTGGTGCGGACGGAACAGAGGTTATCTGTGAGAGTTCAAGGTTATTTTGCAAAGCTATCTTCCGCACAAAACTTCAAACCACCGAGTGTCATTGCCAGATATAAATCAGGATAAACAAAACAATCCAGATGACATCAACAAAGTGCCAAAAAATAGAAGTGGCATTGACACCAAAATGACCTGTGTCGTAGTTACCAGGAATGAAAGAGCGACCCAAAACAAGTATCTGCAATAAAATACCTGTGAGAACATGCAAACCGTGGAAGCCTGTCAGTAAGTAGAACATCCCACCAAAGACACCTGTGGTAAAGCCAAAAGCAAGATGACTCCACTCGATCGCTTGTCCAACTAAAAAGTAACTTCCCATTGCGATCGTTAACAAAAGAAACTGGCGAAATTTCATCAAATCGTGGCGTGCAAGGGCGCGTTCTGCTAAGTAGATGACAAAGCTACTGGAAACAAGAACTACCGTATTAATTGCCGGATTTATGACTTCCAGCCCGGAAACACCAGCAGGCAACCAGTCGGCAACTGTTGTTTTATAGACAATATATGCAGTAAAAAAACCGAGAAAAATGAAAGTCTCTGAAAGCAAGAACACAATGAAGCCGAACATCTTGCTGCCTTCTTCATCATGGGTATGCTCGTGCGATTCTTCTGAAATCATTGAACTTTGCATTGCTTGAATACTCCTATGTATTTGTCTCACGCAGAGGCGCAAGTTTAAATAAATGCGATCGCATTTATCTCATCTCAAACTCTCCGCGTCCCTCTGCGTTAAAACTAATTCTCGGCTACCAACGGTTCAGATTTCCCATATCCGTAAGGTTCACCCACAACAACTGGAATTTTCTCAAAATTCTCTACAGGAGGTGGTGAAGCAACTAGCCACTCAAGTCCAATTGCTCGCCAAGGATTCTTTGATGCGCGCTGGTCATGTATCCAAGAACCAATCATATTTAGAATAAAAGGCAAAGTAGACACACCTAACAAAAACCCTCCGATACTGGCGATAATATTCCAAAATTCATACTGTGGTGCATAAGAAGAAACTCGACGCAACATTCCTTGCAATCCTAATGGGTGCATTGGGAAGAAGTTGAGGTTAGTACCAATGAACGCCAGCCAGAAGTGCAACTTACCCAAGCCTTCGTAGTACATACGTCCAGTCATCTTAGGGAACCAAAAGTATATAGCAGCAAACATCCCCATCGTGACTGTGCCATATAGAACATAGTGGAAGTGACCCACCACATAGTAGGTATTATTGACGTGGACATCAATAGGAACGGAAGAAAGGGTGATGCCAGTAATACCTGCAAACACAAACAAGATTAATGCACCAAACGCAAATAGCATTGGTGTATCAAACCGTAGTTTGCCACCCCAAATCGTTGCAGTCCAAGCAAACACCTTAATGCCAGTGGGGACAGATACGAACATTGTTGTCAGCATGAAAAACATCCGCATCCAGCCGGAAGTACCACTGACATACAAATGGTGTACCCAGACTATACCGCTCACCCCAGCAATCAAGAGTGATGAAACAGCAACAATCTTATAGCCAAATAGAGGCTTACGAGCAAAAGCCGGGAAGATTTCTGAAAAGACTCCGAAGACTGGCAGAATGATTACGTAAACAGCAGGGTGGGAGTAGAACCAGAAAAAGTGCTGAAATAGAACTGGGTCGCCTCCTTTGGCAGGGTTAAAAAAGCTCGTTCCAACTGTTAAATCGAGTAAAAGCATGACTGCACCTGCTGTTAACACAGGTAGTCCAAATAGTTGGATAATCTGGGCGCTGAATACGTTCCAAACAAAGATGGGCATCCGGAAGAATGTCATCCCAGGTGCGCGCATCTTCACAACCGTGGTGACAAAGTTAATCGCCGCCATAATTGAGGAAACACCTGATACTGCCACTGCCAAAAGCCAGATAACCTCACCATTGATGAAGTTTCCTGTAGGGTTTTGTACGCTGACGGGAGGGTATGACCACCAACCTGCTTGGGCTGGCCCGCCAGGGACAAAGAAACTGACCATCAGTAGAATAGCAGCGACTGGTATCATCCAGAAGGCAACAGCATTGAGTCTGGGAAACGCCATATCTCGCGCCCCAATCATTAAAGGCACGAGATAGTTAGCAAAACCTGTAAGTATGGGGAATGTCCAGCCAAATAACATCACGGTGCCGTGCATGGTGAACATTGCATTGTAGACACTACGGTCGAGGAGGTCTGATTGTGGAGTAATTAATTCTCCACGAATGATCATTGCAAATAGACCACCTACTAAAAAGAGAATGAAGGCGGTAACGATATACTGAATACCGATAACTTTGTGGTCTGTGCTGAAGCTAAAGTATTGCTTCCAGTTTGTTTGAGGTTCGTGGTTAGGTATTTGATTTGTAATGTTAATGTTTTGGGCGGGAATATTTGTCATTTGTTTGCTCTTGCCACGCTTGAAGGATATTTGAAGGTTTGTTCCTCACGCAGAGGCGCAGAGGCGCAGAGAGGAAGGGAGTAAGATAAGTGATTAATTAGTTTGCTGGAGTTGACTATGGGGGCTTTTGCAGGTATTACTGTAGCCCAACCTTTGATTAGTTCTTTTGATTCTTGGGCATATTCGGAAGCTGCTTGATTATTTGCTATGCATGGTCTACGGTTTGCTGCTTCTGCTAGCCATTGTTTGTAATCTTCACGAGACTCGACAATGACATCGGCCTGCATGGTTGCAAAGTAAGTGCCGCTAAATTCGGAATCGGTTAATTGATATTTGCCAATGCGAGTAGGGGTGAATTCAAAGTCAATGTTGCGGTTGGGAATAATGTCTTGCTTGACTCGGAAGGCAGGAATATAAAAGCCGTGGAGAACATCTTCTGAATGCAAAGCTAAACGGATGCGATGATTGATGGGTAAATGTAGTTCGGTGGTACTGATATCTGTTCCTGGATAGCGGAAAACCCAAGCCCATTGTTTAGCATCGACTTCAATATCTTCAACAGGAAGTCCCTTAATATTCCCTGTGTCCTCTTGTCCCCTTTTCCCGGCTTCCTCTTTCCCCGCGTCTCCCTGTCTCCGCGTCCTCGTGTCCTCTTTGACTGGTGCAGCAGATGCAGATTTCATGACTGTTGGAATATGCAGATGCATAGCCTCCATTGGCCCTTGAATCCCCATTTGCTCGTAGATTTGGTAGCTGTAACCAGCAATCCAAAATACTAGTAATACAGGAATTGCAGTCCAGACAATTTCTAGTGTGATATTTCCTTCAATGGGAGGGCCATCGCTTGTATCGTATTTCTCTGCTCGATGGAAAATCGCTGAATAAATCAGTGTTCCTGTAACTCCCAGGAAGATAAATGCTCCCAACGTGATTAAAAAACTAAACAACTTATCGACGAGGTGCGATTCTGCTGCGGCTTGAGGAGGCATCCAAGAATACGTCCACTGTCCTATCTGAAGACTAACAGCAGTTAGGGCGATCGCAACCACACTCAAAATCAAAACATTTCGGATTTTCATGATTACCTCAGTAGTAAGTTGGGGTTTTTGCCCAAGCGCAATAACATGTCAGCAGTATTGTGAACCCCAAACTCAGCAGCTAGGTGCGCTCCTAGCGTACCGTGGATGAACATGATGAATATGATGAACAGTCCAGAATATAAATAAGCCCACTGCACCTGTTTACCGTCATCTCGCTCCCAAATATAGCGCTGCAATCCTCTCCAGATAGCCATCCCAACAATCAGCCCTAAGAGAAAAACACCACCTACACCATGCCAAAGCATTGTTTCCACGGCTTCTAATCCCCAGGCACTTTTTACCCCTGTGAGTGGTTCTGCTAACATGATTTCGTAAAAACCTGCTGCCACTGTAAACAATGTAATCAGTGCCGAAGCTAGCATGTTGTACCAACCAGCCTCAAAGAAGCTAGAACGATTAGCAGGAATTGCTAAAAACTTGAAGATTGGTCTTTGTAGAGGGAACAATGTACCGATGAAATCAAAGGTAATACCAAGGATAAATAAGGCTATAGTCAAATGAACTAGATTTGGGTGAATGGGTATAGGATAGGGCAACCCGTTTGCTCCCAAATGAGTTTTTAATTGCTCAACAACTTCAGGATTCATCGTAGTAAGCCCTCCTTCACGGCTTCAACAACTGGTACAGTGTGCAGTCCATATACCCAAACCAATTCATCTCCAAAATACACTTGTACGCCTACTAATACAGTTAAAAGTAGACTTGCTGCTAAGTAATAAATTGATACCTTTTTTGGATTACGACAATGAATTACATAACGCCAAGCTGTAACAGCTGCAAGAATTCCTGAAAGTGACCAGCCAAGGATAGTGTGTAAATTCAGTACTGGTTGAACGGCATCATAAGGTTGTGCTAAACCTGCTTCAAATTGACCAAAAACAACGGCGATGAAGATGGAAATTGTAGCGAAAAACATATTCCACCAACTCACCTCGAAAAGACGGTAGTTATTAGTAAAGTAGCCAATGACATCACATAAAAAGGCAAACAACACCATCGCAATCACAAAATGGACAATGATCGGATGTATCGTATCAGGATACGGTAGATTATGGTTGTTCAGAAGGCTCTCAAGCATGGTATTCTACTCATGTGTTTAGTGATTAACAATGTTGATTTCTACAACAACTTAGATTGCATTGAAAATCCTTCTAAAAAACAACAGCAATTCTGATTATGGAAATTCTTTCACAGAGTCGCTTAATTTTGATAGGCAAAAGCTCACTGGAATGAATACAGAATTGCAAGTTATTGAAAAAGGTTTTAGTGGTTGGTAAATGCTGACGAATGAGTTAAGTCAAACAAGGTATTAAAGAGAAACACACAGATATTAAATATCACTAATATCACTTGCTGTTTGATGCACTTGAGCAAAATTGAAGATGCTTGGCTGATTTGACTTTACTTCTACGTTGATAAGCTAGGGAGATACAAAAACCAGACTTTTAAGCGAAACTTCGTATAGCTCAAGTTCTACGCGGAAATTGTTGTTTTTAAGTGTGCTTTTGATTCTCCATATATAAAGAATATCATACATCTGGCAATTTTACTTGCGATCGCCAACTAATTTTTAAACAGTATTTATGGTTACAATTCATCAGAAGCTAGAGTATTTTTAGTCAACAATTGCTTTTTTTCTGTTGGTTCTGGGTTAGCAATTTTGACCTGTTCCAAAAACCGAGATATCCAAGGTAAAGCCACAATAATTGCTGTTAAAACTACTAGAAATACAGCTATACCGAAAATTTGGTCGCGGGGAATTTCGAGAACGCCGCGTAAAATTACCTCTCTCAAAGCAGAAACAATAGTAATTTCCACTGCTGCGGTCACGGATGTTCTTTGTTGTTGTAAATGATCGATTAACAAGCGAAACAATTCTACTAAAATCAAAATGAATAAGATATCAGATGTTACTTGTCGTAAATCTAAAGGGTGCAAAAAGGAGAAAAACATATCTCCTAGTCGGATGAGCATCACACAAAATAAACCAAGACACAAAGAAATGATAATAAAATCTTGGAAAAACTCCAGGTTACGTACAATACTATTTCGTTGTAACCAGTTGTTGAAGTTTGAAATTAGCTCTTTTAGCATAATATTTCCTAACAGTCTAGATTCATTTAAGTAGATGAACTCTGACTATAGTGGGCTGTCCAACCCATCCCACAATAACAATTAACCTCTTGTGGGGGAAGCGGGTAATGCCCGACTTGTAGACGCGTAGCGGTGAAGCAGCGACGGGTACGTAGAGGGTTTCCCCCATGAGCGACTGCTGAACCCGGAGAGCTTCCCGCAGGGTAAGAAGTGGCGTTAGGCGTCTCGCCTGCGGTATCTTCACTTTATTTACGTCCTTCCCATAATCAAAATAGTGCTGAGTATCTAGCGTCAATTACTCAGCACTTAGAAATCGGTACTTCCTATGATTGAGCTATGGGGTTCTACTCAGCGCTATTGAACTATTTTGAACCGTTAAGGTTATGTACAGTTTCTACGGTTTTCATCTTGGATGCTGCGGTTGTTAAGTTATTCGCAGCCTTGATGATTTCTTCTAAGGTTTCGTTCACTAGATTCTCATCAAGGGAAGTTTCTGATAAATAAGTCTCGATGAAAATCTCTACTCGATTAACAATTATTTTGCTTTGAGAGCGTAGTCTGTTGAGGTCTTTGGTAGACAAACTATTCATTGTTTGAAGCTCCTTTCTGTTTTAAGTGCGGGTATGATTTATTCACGCAGAGACGCCCCAGACGCAGAGAAGAAGTTTGCAATTTTAGCTACAAATTCAATCTAAAATCCCCAATCCCCATTGCCCCTTATCCCCAGAGGGGGCCCCGAGTTCCCCAGTACCCAATCCCCAGTCCCCTTTACAGCAACTTGAAGCCGAAGTTGTTGAGAGTTTCACGCAAGTACTTGCATCCTTTTAAATAGTCTAAGGTAGCGATTCTCTCGGCTGAGTGTTGCGACCAATCAACAGTAACATTCATCTTTTGTTCGGTGTAGAATTCTTTCATGATGTCGTTGTAGTGAGCGATCGCTTCATCTTGCTCTGCTAATTTATATGTTTCCCGGTGCAGTACGGCTGGTTGAGGTAAACGCGGCTTAATAGCAGGTTGTTGTGCATCAGGATCGGGATAACCGACACACAACCCAAATATGGGAAACACGAAAGGTGGCAAATTTAGTAATGTGGCTACCTCTTGCGTGCTTTTGCGAATTGCACCAATATATACTGTTCCCAAACCGACAGATTCAGCAGCTACAACAGCATTTTGCGCCGCCACTGAAGCATCGACTATTGCTTTCACCAACAGTTCGATGTAATCCAGAGCTATATGAGGTAGTCCGCGACTGTCAGCAATATGAGCCAGACGACCTAAATCTGCTAACCAAACTAAAAATACAGGAGCTTGGTTAATCCATGCTTGGTTATTAGCCAGTTTACATAATTCTGCTTTGCGCTCTGGATCTTCAATGGCTACCACACTCCAGGTTTGCATATTAGCCGAACTAGCAGCAGATTGAGCAGCAGCAACTAGCCATTCCAGGGTTCCTGATGGTAGAGGATTAGATAAATAAGACCGAACTGAACGGTGAGATACGAGTGTTTCTAGAGAGTTGTTCCAGTCAATTTCGTAGTTGAAGGGAATTTCACCATAGCGCGATCGCAATAATTCTGTAGGATTAGTCATAATTTTCTTTGACGGAAGTGACAACAGGAGGATAACGCTCTATCACTTTCAAGTTGATGTATACGGCCAGCAGGACTAACAGAAGCAGAGGCAGGATTTGGATTAGAATGTCCGTAAAATTGTAGAATTCTTTATTCATATCAAGCTTCCATAGAAAAATACTTGACTGCTAGGCAACTAGCTGGGTTTCTCCGAAATCTGAAGTTAAGCGATCGTTCCGAAAAAAAGCAACTCGCAAAGCCAGCCGACACTCAGATATAGGGCAAGTTAGCGGAGTTACCGTATGCCAAGAATTGTCAGAACGCACGATCGCAACAGAGGAATCGTTCAGGGGTAGAATATCTTGGAAGACAGATTCCGGCTGAGAGTCTTTGAGAATTCGCAAACAGCCTCCCCAGTCCATAGACCATTGTTGATTGAAAAATAGCAGATGAGTTAAAACTTTATTTGGCTCATCTGTATGGGGGTGATGCAACTGTCCTAACTTATACCGCCGAAATCCAATATCCATTAAACAGTCTTTTAGCTCCAACCCAGACATTTTAGCCATTGCTGCGCGGTAAGAATCTGTCCATAGTCCTTCTATCAACTGTCGCCAGACATTACTGAGGTATCCCAAGTCACAAGTAAGTCTACCTTGTGCCATCCGCTCTCGCCAGCGGCGATCGCTAGATTTGAGCATCAACGGAATATCCTCGCTACTGGCAAGCATCTTTCCCCAAGAGTATCCATATCCCTCTCCCTCTGACAAGCGAAACTCTTCGTGGGGAAAACTGGCAGCTAGTTCTAAGCTTGCTTCTATTGAGAGCAGGTTCTCGATCAAAGCCCAATTATATGGGACTCTTTGCATTGTTGTGGTACGAATAGACTGAAAATTAAGCATGGTAGAAAAAATACTTTAGTATAGTTAACAAATCCTGACTACCCTGGACATCAATTGGAGCGCCATCAACAATCTATTGACCTCTACAACTAGCTTTATCCCTACTCAAAATAGTTAAACATGTCAAGATCGACCTCTGTAGAATCAAACTGCTTACTCCGCTTTTTGAGTAATTTGGGTTGGAGAGTACGCAATAGAGAACGCAATACATCAGTTTTAGTGCGTTGAGACCGCTTGCAGTACTGCTCCAAAAGTTGCAGTTCTTCTCTTGACGATTGAAAGGTAATCCATCCTTGCTCTTTTCTCGGCATAGTTAATACCAACATAATTGGTAGAATTGTAGCAGTTAGTAGAATGATTGCGATCGCCAACACAGACAAAATTGTTATGCATTCTTAACCAACTTCACTTTATTCTTTCCCTACCTTCATCCTTGGGGAACCAAACTCAGGAGTTCTTCAACCGTGAGACTGCGTTTAACTTGTACTGACTGATGCTTGACAGCATCTAGCACCGATTGAATTTCTGGCTGAGTTAGCGTGATTCCATGTTGTTGCAGCACACTGAGTATCAGATGCCGCCCGGAATGTTTGCCTACAACTAAACGACGTTCCCAACCAACATCTTCCGGCGCAAACGGTTCGTAAGTACCAGGATTTTGCAGCACTCCATGAGCATGAATGCCTGATTCATGTGCAAAGGTATTTTCACCAACGATCGCTTTCCAAGGGGGAACTGGCCAGTTAGCAGCTTTAGCAACTAACCGTGATAGTTCCAGCAGCCGTTTTGTATCAATACCCGTTCGGATACCGTACATATATTTCAGTGCCATGACAATCTCTTCCAACGCCGCATTCCCAGCCCGTTCGCCAATTCCATTGACTGTGGTGTTGACAGATAGCGCTCCTGCTTCAATACCAGCCAATGAGTTCGCCATTGCCAGTCCAAAGTCATTATGTGTGTGCATCTCTATAGGAATAAATAGGTGATGCACAAGGGAACGAACTTTACTGTAAGTAGTTAGAGGGTCGAGAATTCCTACAGTGTCACAGAAGCGAAACCGAAAAGCTCCCCACTCCTGAGCAGCAAATGCTACATCTAATAGAAAGGATGGATCGGCTCTAGAAGAATCTTCGCCGCCAACAGATACAGCTAAACCGCGATCGCAAGCGAAATTAATCGCATCTCGCAAACGATCCAGCATTTTCTGTTGCTTACCGCTAAACTTGGCAGCAATCTGAATTTCCGAGACGGGAACGGAAATATGCACCCGTTGCAAACCACAATCTATAGATGCTTGAATATCAGATAAATTAGCACGGTTCCAGCCAAGTAATTTAGCGTTTAATCCCAAATTGACAATAGTACGAATTGACTCTGCTTCTTCTTGTCCCATTGCCGGAATACCAATTTCTAGTTCTGGAACACCAATAGAATCTAGAAAAGTGGCGATCGCAATTTTTTCTTCAACGTTAAAAGCCACACCTGCCGCCTGTTCGCCATCTCGCAAGGTGGTATCGTTAATTTGAATCGGATGTTTGTTCATAGTGAAGTGGTGATTCATGACCAACTAACCCGTAGTATGATTTTGATTGACTTGTGGAGACGCGATTTATCGCGTCTGTCCCATTAATTACGAATTACGAATTACGAATTATTTAGATATTCGCTACAACTTCCCCAATATGGCTAATGTCAAAGCCGCCGAGAATCTCTAATTGCGATCGCACTAGCCGATGTCCCAAGATACTGAGAAACTGCTGTACTGGTGACTCTTCCAAGTATTCTTTGAGAATTACCAAATCGTATCGCGCTCGATGTAGAGGGATAAATCCCAACCCAAAGGCAGCAGCTATAGATGCTGTACTGATACCTGCATCAGCGATTCCTGAGACTATAGATAAGGCAACATCTTGATGGTTGTGGACGATACAGTCAGATCCTTTAACTTTGTGCAATGGTACTCGTTCTTCTTGAAGTTTCCGTTCTAAGAGCATCCGACTACCAGAACCCATCTCATGGGTAACAATAGTTGCTCCAAATTCTACTAAGTCGGAAACTGTTTTAACTCCCCTTGGGTTTCCTGGTGGGACTAACAATCCTTCTTCCCAAACTCCCAGGGTAATCAAAACCGCACTCTTATCTGTTAAGGCTTCCCGCACAAAGGGAATGTTATGTTCCCCAGTTTGGGGATCATATAAATGCATCCCTGCAATGTGAACTTCACCTCGGCACAGACTACGCAATGCAGCCGTGCTGTGAGCGAAATGATAATGAATTCGTAGTTGCGGATGCCAGCGTTCAGTTGCTCTTGCCAAGAGAGAAAGCACAGGTGTACAACCAGCAATCACAACTGTATTGTGCAGTTTGTCTATATCATCCAGAAGCCGAACCAGAACTTTATTTGTACCGATCTGGTTCTGTGCTTCACCTGCTGGATGATGTTCGTACTTAGCTAAGATTGCGCGATCGCTAAGGCCAATGGCAGTTTGCTGATTCACCGTAACTGCTTCACCCTGCGGGTTAGACAGTTTGCTTATGCCGGGAAACCCTTTCGGTAGTTCTTCTTGGGGAGCCACTACGTTGTTTTGGTTCCCAAAGTTGTCGCAAGTGGCGTGGGAATCTTCAAGATCAGACTGTCTCACCACCACAACTGTTTCACCATCAGCTGGAATCATTTCCATACGAAAAGCATTGTTCCCAACGAGGGGATAAGCTATCCATTGATCCCCAATTCGCGCCAGACTAACTCGTGATTGCCGTTGCTTAGAGGCTGATCCGGCAATAATTGCCTCAACTTCTGGTAAATCTTCCTCGAACCAGAATAAGTCCTCAACTTGGCAACCAAGCGCCTTAGCTAAACGAAGTGACATAGCAACAGAAGGAGCATATTGTCCCGATTCCACACCACCAATACTCTGACGAGTTACGCCAGCAATATTAGCTAATTCCTGCTGACTCATGCCTAAGCGAGTTCTAATTGATTTCAGGTTGTTGCAAAGATTCACATCCAGTTTCATGAGGCTGTATCTCTCCGTTAGAAAAAGCCGCAGCGAACAAACGTAATCTGTTGGGACAATAGCAAGGTTTTCTGGTGCTTGCCACTTTTGCTGTCAGACATGTTAATGTTTTGACAATTTTGCTTATCTGCTGCAAGCATATCATACATTTTGCAAATATACTTGCATCTTTAGATACTATTTCGCCCAATGAATGCAACTTTCAGTTCAAGTATGGTAAGTCCCCATCTAGAGACCTCTTGCAAAAGTCCTTCTTTGCGTTCTCTTCTCTGCGCCTCTGTCTTGAAAAGTTGAGCCACTGCGTTGGACGGGTTCCCCGGCAGCCGCGCAAGTGGCGTTCCTACGGAGGGAAACCCTCCTTCTCCTGACGGAGACGCTACGCGAACAGAACTTTTCGCTGCGCCTCTGCGTGAGATAAAAAAATATTTATGCAAGAGGTCTTAGATATCAACTGCATTTTTTAGTTGGTACTGCCACATAATGAAGTTCCAACCACAGGATGGGGTTTCTTTCCTTTAATGTTGAGGCAGGATCGCGGATAATACGTGTGGCGTTCATACAAACAGCATCCGATGTCCCCAGATCTTTAGCAGTGCCCCTGAGAATATCTTTGTAGCGATTAACAGAAGCAAACAGCAGGTTGGGCGAAAATATAGCAAAATGTTGAATAAGTTGTGAGGGGCAGCCCCAATAGGAGTTTACGAGTTCGACGTGGCAGTACTGGAGCAACTCACCGAGTTGGGGACAGCGCCTCGTAGCTACGCTAATAAATTTTTGGACTAATACCTCTTCAGTCAACATAATAAGTTCTACTCCTTCAATGAGGTAGATAAATTTTGACGTGGTTTGCAACGTCGATTTCTCAAATGTTGGTAAGAAACTTACGCAGTTTTTTCTGCTTTTTCGAGTCAGAGGTTGCCAATTGCTCCAGATACTTTGTATGAAGGATAACCCTTACTGCATTGTCCTAGTCAAACAACCCAAACTTTACCAGCAGTTCCTCAAGCTGATGGTTAGACATAGATTTCGGAATCACAAAATCTGTGTTCTGATCAATTGCTGTTGCTAAGTTGCGATAGTGGTGTGCCTGTTCGCACTCAGGAGCATACTCAATCACCGTCTTGCGGCGGAACTCTGCCCGTTGCACCATGTTGTCTCTGGGTATAGAGTAAATCATTTGAGTTCCCAGTTTCTCAGCTAGAGCCTCGATCAGATCGTTTGCCCCATCAACTTTGCGAGAGTTGTAAATCAATCCTCCCAAACGTATATCGCCTATCAGGGCATACTTCTGAATGCTTCGGCAGATGTTGTTAGCGGTATACATTGCCATAATTTCCCCAGAAGTGACGATGTAAATTTCTTGAGCTTTGCGTTCTCGAATGGGCATCACAAACCCACCGCACACCACGTCACCCAGACCATCATAAAATGTATAATCAAGCCTAACCGCATCATCATAAGCACCTAATTGTTCCAGCAATCCAATCGATGTCAGGATGCCTCGACCTGTACATCCTACACCAGGTTCCGGCCCGCCCGATTCCACACACAGCGTCTTCCCCCATCCTTCCTGACGGAAGTCTTGTAAATTCACATCATCTTCTTCTTTACGCAAGGTGTCGAGTAAAATCTTCTGATGGAATCCCCCTAAGAGGAGCCGGGTAGAGTCTGCTTTTGAATCACACCCTACAACCATCACCTTACGACCCATATCAGTCAGTCCAGCCACAGTATTTTGAGTTGTTGTGGACTTGCCAATTCCTCCTCTTCCATAAATAGCAATCTTCCGCATAAGAACCCCAGTAATGGTGCAGACATGTCGATTTGGTTTCAGAATTATGGTGTAATCAAGCAGAGTGTTGAATTCAATAATAGTTGCAGTTTTTGAGAGAGTTTACTGCTGAAGTTGTAACAGTATCAACTTAGTCAAATAGTCGATATAGGCGTTTTATGCAACATTTTAAACTATCATCGGCTAGCTGCTATAAGTTAACAGTTTCTTGCAAACATAGCAGTAAATATTAGTGGGATGTGAGATACAACAAAGGTACTAAAAATTAGTCGCAATCCTGTTACAAGAGTTTAAAAACTTTCACAGCGATCGCAGGTGAAGGAGAAATTTCTACTTGATCACAGCCAAACAAATACTATGTTTCCTTGGCAGGAAGATACATAAAAATCAGTCCAGCCTACCTTATAGCAACAGCTTCGCCAAACGAAAAACCGATTTTTTGGCGGCTTTGCTCCACTTCGATTAACGTTGTGCCGTCACCAATAACTGATGAGGCTGGTCTGAATATCTGATTAGCAGGTGCTTGAGGAGTTATTGTGCTTTGGCAATTTAGATTCCCTATAAATCAAGAATATCATACATCCAGCAAAATTACTTGCGGTTATCAAATTATTTATAAACAGTATTCGTGGTCACAATTAGTGATCACCTAAAGAGCCTGAAAGTTAATCACTGCCATTTTTCTGTTGTTTTGAGTTGACCAAATATCACTGATTTTTCCCAGTGGCATATCTATAAACAGGACAAAAATTCCATCATTTATCTCTTCATATTTAGTTAGAACAGTCTGTCTATTTCTCTTGATCAAAATCTGATTTATCTTAGATAAGGCAATTTTAAATTTAGACAGAATTGTCTATTTACAAATAGATTAATCCTTAGTTTTTCTACATTTATTTCCATTTTTGTTATCAGATTTACTATTATTAATTAAAGATGTTGTTAGGATTTTGAAATCAAGGAACTCAAAGAAGTTCTCTTCTAAAAATACAAAGTCTTGAAGAATATTTCTTCTTCTTAGCTATTGCACAAGGAGCAATCAGCCATGCCAATGAAGTTGTTTAAGTGCGACCAAACCATTCCCGAACGGGAAAAGCACATATATATAAAAGAAAAGGGAGAAGATACAACCCAGTTTCTTCCCAGTGCTAACGTTGAAACGATTCCTGGCTCATTGTCTGAGCGCGGATGCAGCTATTGTGGCGCTAAGTTAGTAATTGGTGGTGTCCTCAAGGATACTATCCAGTTGATACATGGGCCTGTAGGTTGTTCATACGATACTTGGCACACTAAACGCTATCCTAGTGATAATGGCAACTTCCAACTCAAGTATGCCTGGTCAACGGATATGAAGGAACAGCATATTGTCTTTGGTGGTGAGAAACTGCTCAAGAAGGCTATCAAAGAAGCCTTTGCTGAATTTCCTGACCTCAAGCGGATGATGGTGTACACCACCTGCTCGACAGCTTTGATTGGTGATGACATCAAGCCTGTAGTCAAAGAGGTAGAAAAAGAACTCGGTGATGTTGATATCTTCACTGTAGAGTGTCCGGGTTTTGCTGGGGTGAGTCAATCCAAAGGACACCACGTTTTCAACATGGGCTGGGTGAATGAGAAGGTCGGAACCTTTGAGCCAGAGATTACCAGTCCATATACTATCAATGTGATTGGGGACTATAACATTCAAGGAGATACCTTTGTCCTCGAAAAGTATATGGAAAAAATGGGCATCCAAATCATCGCCCATTTTACAGGTAACGGTACTTATGACTCATTACGTGGGATGCACAGAGCGCAGTTGAATGTGACTAACTGTGCGCGGTCTGCGGGATATATTGCCAATGAGTTGAAGAAAAGATATGGTATTCCTCGTATTGATGTGGATACTTGGGGCTTTGACTATGCCAAGGAAGGGTTACGCAAAATTGGAACTTTCTTTGGAATTGAAGACAGAGCCGAAGCTGTGATTGCCGAAGAGGTAGCTAAATATGAATCTAAGTTAGCTTGGTATAAGGAGCGCTTGACTGGCAAAAAAGTCTGTATTTGGACTGGTGGGCCTCGACTGTGGCACTGGACAAAGGCGCTAGAAGACGATTTAGGCATGAAAGTTGTGGCGATGTCGTCGAAGTTTGGTCACCAAGAGGACTTTGAAAAGGTCATTGCCAGAGGTGAAGAAGGTACTATCTATATTGATGATGGCAATGAACTTGAGTTCTTTGAAGTGCTAGAGATGGTCAAGCCTGATTTGGTTTTGACTGGGCCACGGGTGGGTGCATTGGTGAAGAAGTTGCACTTGCCTTATGTCAACGGTCATGGCTACCACAATGGCCCTTACATGGGTTTTGAAGGTGCGGTGAATATGGCACGCGATATGTACAATGCCATTTACTCGCCTTTGATGAAATTGGCTAAAGATGATATCCGCGAAGATGTTTCTGTTGCTAATGGTAACGGTAAAAGCAATGGCAATGGTAAAGCTGCCAAAGATACCTCTGCGGACATGACTTCATTAATTCAGCAGTCAGCGAATAAAACTACTACCTCAGCAGTTCAAGCGCCAGCTGAAAAAACTACCTCACAAGTTAAATCGCCAGTGAAGGAAACCATTGCACCAGTTCAACAGCCAGCTAAAGAACAGGCAGCTAAGGAAACCACTTCACAAGTTAAATCGCCAGTGAAGGAAGCCATTGCACCAGTTCAACAGCCAGCTAAAGAACAGGCAGCCAAGGAAACCACTTCACAAGTTAAATCGCCAGTGAAGGAAACCATTGCACCAGTTCAACAGCCAGCCAAAGAAATCGCGTCATACATTCAAGAGCGAACTGAGGAAATTACCTCATTAATACAACAACGGTGTTTGTGGCAGTTTCACTCGCGCTCATGGGATCGGGAAGAAAACATCAGTGGCGTTCTCGGTCTGGCTGCGAAAATCTTGACTGGGGAACAGGTGGTTCTGGAAACCCTTATCGATCGCGCTTTTTATGCAGACGCAAAACTTCTTGTGAATGATTTGGAAAACAAGTTCCAATGGTTAACCAAGATGGATAACGTGCAAAAGAAAGCAGTGTTGGAGTCTGTTAAACACAAGCTGATCGATATTGCAATCACCAAGTCCTTAAATGGTGAATTGCACCATTCGCTTTATTAAGCAATTGGATCAGTAATTCCAATCAACGAACAGCGTTGCTCAATTGGAGTATGAATATGAATTAGAGTTTTGTCATCCTGTTAGTGTTTGTGCTGAAATTTGCCTAACGGAGCGATGCCTTTAACCGACGTAGCGCGATCGCCAAACGCATTCCCAAAAAGTAGCGTAGTGTTCTTGCACCGTTTTACAGAGAAGTTCTCGTTTGTTTGCAAGACTTTTCGGAAATTCAATTCTACCTTCTTCTGTAATCGATGCGAGGCGTAACTTACTAGTTCGGTGAGTGCGAAATGCGATCGCTTGTCGCAGGCATCGCTCCACTTTCTTAAACTCAAAATGACAATTCATCTCTTCGTGCAGCAACGCTAAACAAAATCACGCAATTTTTTACCATATAGGAGCCAATAGGATGTCTGTAATTGTCAAACAGAAGGAACGCAGCGGCGTAATCAATCCAATTTTTACCTGTCAACCTGCTGGAGCCGAGTATGCTTCCATCGGAATTAAAGATTGTATCCCTCTGGTGCATGGCGGACAGGGATGTAGTATGTTTGTTCGTCTCCTATTTGCCCAGCATTTGAAGGAAAATTTTGACATTGCTTCTTCTTCACTGCATGAAAATAGCGCTGTTCTTGGAGGCATACCACGGATTGAGGAAGGCGTAAAGACCTTAGTCGCACGATATCCCGATTTACGGATTATTCCAATTATTACAACTTGTTCAACCGAGACGATTGGGGACGACATCGAAGGAACCATTAACAAGCTCAACCGCCAGTTAAAGAAAGACTATCCCGATCGCGAGGTAATACTGGTTGCTGTGCATACTCCCAGTTACAAAGGTTCTCAAGTCACTGGCTATAATGTCGGCGTCCATGCGATCATTTCTACCTTGGCAAAAAAAGGCGAACCAACTGGCAAGTTAAACGTCATTACTGGGTGGGTTAACCCTGGAGATGTCACAGAAGTTAAGCGTATCTTAAAAGAAATGGATGTTCCAGGAAACATCTTAATGGATACAGAAAGCTTCGATGCGCCCACTATGCCCGATAAGACAAGTTTTGCCTTTGGGAATACCACCATCGAAGACATTGCTGATTCTGCTAACGCCATCGGCACTATCGCTTTATGCAAATATGAAGGCGGTAGCGCGGCTGAATTTTTAGACCAGAAGTTTAAGGTTCCTGCGATTGTTGGCCCAACACCAATTGGGATCAAAAACACCGACATCTGGCTGCAAAATATCAGCAAACTAACCGGTAAACCAATACCAGAATCTTTAGTTAAAGAACGGGGTAAAGCCATCGATGCCCTCGCCGACCTCGCTCACATGTTCTTCGCCAACAAGAAGGTAGCCATTTACGGAGATCCCGATTTAGTAATTGGTCTAGCAGAGTTCTGCTTGGAAGTTGAGTTAGAGCCAGTACTGCTGTTGTTAGGCGATGATAATAAAGCTTGTGCAAAAGACCCCAGAATTAAGGCTCTGGAAAACAACTCACCTACTGACATCGAAGTGATCACAAATGCAGACCTCTGGGAACTAGAGCGCCGCATTAAAGATAAATCCCTGAACATTGACTTAATTTTAGGTCATTCCAAAGGTCGGTATATCGGCATCGATAACAATATTCCGATGGTTCGGGTAGGCTTCCCCAGCTTTGACCGCGCCGGTTTGTGGAAATACCCTGTGATTGGCTACAAAGGGGCAGAATGGTTAGCAGATAATATCGCTAATGCTTTGTTTGCAGACATGGAGTACAAACGCGATCGCGAGTGGATCTTAAACGTCTGGTAAGAATGAGTTTTTAACACATAGGCGCTTCTCTACGAGACGCTACGCGTTAAGCGAAGCTATGCCGTAGGCTTTACGCCTTTCCGCAGGGTAGGAACGCCGAGTAAAACGCAAAGGATCGCAGAGTTAAACTTTGCGTTCCCACCGAAGTTATGAACGGCGGAAGCCGCCGCTCATACTTCTCTTTGCGCTAACCTTAGCGTACCTCTGCGTTAAAAAAATCAAAAATTGGAGAACCATAATGACTATAGATCAAAATATCGTATTTTACGGAAATCTGAGCGAACTTTACCAAATGGCAAAAGAGGGTAAGATTAAAACCACTCTACAAGGTAGTCATACTCGCCCTTGTAAATTTTGGACTGCAACAAAGATTTTAAGTGGTATTAAAAATGCGATCGTCATTTCTCACGGGCCGAGTGGCTGTGCTTATGGTGTCAAGCGGGCATACAAGCTGACCAATAGCCGCAATAGTGGTTCTCCTTATGAACCTGTGGTGACGACGAACATGAGTGAGAAGGCGGTAATTTTTGGTGGTGAAAAAGAATTAGCTGGTGCGATTCGAGAAGTAGATCAAAAATACCATCCTGATGCGATCGTTGTTGCTACTAGTTGTGCATCTGGTATTATTGGCGACTGTGTTGATGATGTGGTGAATAAAGCCCGCAAGGAAATCCAGTCTGAGATCATGACGATACATTGTGAAGGATTTGCAGGGGAGTATCGTAGTGGATTTGATATTGTATTTCGGCAAATCGTAGACTTTATGGAGCCGCCAACTCCAGAACGTAAAGCACAATTAGCCGATTCTGTCAATATTGTGGGTGCAAAGATGGGCCCGGAAAGAACGGAAGTTGAGACTGATGTTAAGGAATTAATACGACTCATCGAAGCAATGGGGGCGAGAGTTCACAGTGTCATTGCTGGTGACTGTACTTTAGAAGAACTCAAGCAAGCGCCAAGTGCGGCAGTTAACTGTACTTTATGTTTGGATCTTGGTTATACCATCGGTAAAGCCATGTCAGACAAGTTTGGTACTCCATTAAATTCTACTATACTGCCTTATGGAATCAGCGCTACAGAAAAATGGCTCGAAGGGGCGGCAAAATATTTAGGGATGGAAGAACAGGCGGCTGCATTGATGGAAAGAGAATATGCCGCAATCAAAACTGAATTTGAAGCAGCCAAGAGTTATATAGAAGGGAAATTAGCAATTATCGAAGGACATGACGCTATTAAGTGCTTGTCTATCGCCCACATGTTGGAACGCGATTTTGGGATGCGTGTGGTCATCTATAACTTCCATCCCTGGAGTACGGAAGCACGAGAAACCAGTGTAGATTACCTGTTGGAAACAGGGTTAGACCCGGAAATCCTGATTACGAAAGGAACACTGGCTTTTGGTAAATACGAATCTATGAAACAAACGGAAGATGAATTACTCGATTTTATTGGTGGTCTAGATCCAGACTCAGTTGTATATTTTGGTTCTTCCTTGAGTTTCCCTCATATTCCTGTCGTTGATTTAAACGCTATCTTAAATCGTCCCAGATTCGGTTATCGCGGAGCCTTAAAGGTGGCACAGTGTATTAAAACAGCACTCCAATATGGCTTTAGACCTCGCAGTTCGTTAACCAAGCAAATGGTATTCCCTAAAAATGCTGGGTTGGCATCTGCTCAATCACTAACTGGAAAACTAGCCCAAGACCTGCCTGACTGTACCGTGTATGCAGGAAAGAAGCGGGGAAAATGTTTTAACGAGTAATAAGTAAAAATTGAAACCCAACAAACACAACGTTTTTAGATGTTGGGACTGAACTTAACCTAGACCTACCTATAGTCAATGCAATGCCCTTAAAGAAAGAGGAGGAGAAAATGTCTGCTGGACTAAATTTTGAAAATTGTGACCATAGTAAAGACCCAATTGTTGGCTGTGCCCTTGAAGGTATTGCAACTACGGTTGCTGGTATCAAAGATGTCAGTATTGTGATTCAGTCTCCACAGGGTTGCGCGTCTACAGTCGCGGCTGGGTATGATGCTCATGAGGTTGATTTCACCAAGCGGAAAGTCGGTTGTACTCGTCTTTTTGAGTCAGACATTGTGATGGGAGCAACTGAGAAACTCAAAGGGATGATTAAAGAGGCGGATAAATCTTTTGATGCTAAGGTGATGTTTGTTGTTGGTACTTGTGCGGCGGACATTATTGGTGAAGATATTGCGGGATTGTGCCACCAACTTCAGCCAGAAGTCAAAGCTAAACTCGTTCCTTTACTTGCTGGTGGGTTTCGAGGCAATGCTTATGATGGCTTGGATATGGGTTTAGAGGCTTTACTTCCTTTTATCAAAAAAAGGCAGACTAAGAGAAGGGGTAGAAAGCCAAGGATTGTAAATATCATTGCGCCACAAGCAAATTTGAATCCGACTTGGTGGGCTGATTTGCAATGGGTAAAGCAGACGTTAAAGTCTTTGAGGATTAGAGTACAGACGGTTTTCTCTCATAACACCTCTTTTGAAGAACTGGAGCAAGCTGGTGAGGCAACCGCCAATATTGTTCTCAGTCATGATGTTGGGTATAAGTTTGCTCGGAAAATGCAAAAAACCCATGACATCCCCCTCATCCTTGATGACATACCTTTACCAGTGGGTGTAAACAACACTACTCGATGGTTGAAGGCATTGGCGGCACATTTCAAGCTAGAAGAAAGAGTTGAGCCAATTATCAAACAAGGCGAAGAAATGGTTGTAGATACACTTCGCAAACGAGCATTGATGATTATTCCCCGATATCGTAACTGTAGAATTGCCGTATCTGCGGATGGGACACTTGGCATTGGACTAGTTAGAATGCTTTTTGAAGAATTGGAAATGATTCCGGAAGTCTTATTATTTCGTTCAGCGATGCCTGATTCTCGTTCAATTCTAGAGCGAGAACTACACAGCCTCGGTCTTTCTCCCCGCGTAGTATTTTCGGCAGATGGATATCAAATCAAACATGCCTTACAAGAGGTTGATGTTAATGCCGTTATTGGCTCGGCATGGGAAAAATACATGGCAGAGGAACTAGGAATACAAATTGCTTTTGATGTATTTAGTCCTACTAACAGAGAAACCTATCTTGACAAGCCATATTTTGGCTATGAAGGAATGATCAATATGATGGAGGTGATTGCCAACGATTGGGATAGAGCTTTTCGTTCAAAAGAGATTCATTGGACATAAAGAAGTGTTTTGCTACACGTCTCGGCAACGGCAATCGCCATCAAGGGGAGTTCTCCTGAAGCTAAAAATAAATCTATACCCCCACGCAAAGTTCGTGTAATTGACACTCAAGACGGACAGCACATAGCTGAAATTTTTGTTGATCACATTACAGATATTAGATTTAGCTTTGACAGTAGTCACTTATCTATAGCAATCCTATCTGATTTGTGAAAATTCGCGGTATCCATATCCCGGACTTCTCAAAGAAGTCCGGGATCTTAATTCTCATGAATGATATCATGTCTGGCTAATCACTTATCATAAAAATTTCTCCCTTCCGCGTCTCCCTATCTCCGCGTCAGCCCAATCATAAGTCTTTAAACGGACATGATATGATTTAGGATTGGTATAGTGGATTGGTGAGAGTATTGAAAAATATCAAGTGTTTAAAGCTGACATTAACATTAGCAATTTCCTCGTAGAATTTTATCAATAGGGTGTTTTATAGTATTCATTGGGAATGAAAAATGGGTAATTGTCATTAATAGACTCAAGCCTGCGTAAATCGGTATAGCCCTTGATGAGATGCAATTATGTGTCTGTTGTGGGCGTTGACAGATTCAATTTCCAATTGGCTAGAGTATGGCAGTTATGACCCCTAGTATTACAGATTCAGGTGTCAAGGCAGCGATCGCAGCTGTTGCATTGGAGTCAGCGACAGCAGAAGAAAAAATCCAGATGCTGCTTGAGATGGCACAAGGTTTTCAAAAAAAGCCCAAAGCCGCCCAAGATTTGCGGAATGCAGTTTCTCTGTATTACCGGGCATATGAGATGTGTGGTGAAGAGTATCCTCTACTCAAAGCCCGTGCCCAAGTGGGGATGGCAGGGACATTACAGATAATACCGGATGCAGGAACTGAACTGTTGTTGCAAGCAAAAGCAGGTTATGAGGAAGCGCTGTCAATTTTACAACAGTTAGCTACACCAGAGGAACTAGCAGAGGCACAGATGAACTTTGGGTTGGTGTTGCAGTCCCTTGTACCATTTAATTTGGCGCGAATTACAGACAGCATCCAAGCTTATCACGAGGCTTTGCGGATATTTACCTGGCAAGATTACCCACAAGAGTACGCGATTTTATATAACAATATTGCGGTCGCTTACCTTTCTATGCCCATGGCATCAGAGAGAGAATACTTGCGTCAAGGGTTAGCAGTGCAATCATTTGAAGTGGCACTCAAGCATATTAACTTGATCGATCATCCCAGAGAATATGCGATGTTGCAAAACAATTTGGGTAACGCTTTGCAATATTTAGTGAGTTCTCATCCTGTGGAGAATAATTTGAGAGCGATCGCAGCTTACGATGAAGCGTTAAAAGTGCGTAACTCCAAAGATACACCTTTAGAATATGCTAACACAATTTCTAACAAAGCTAACGCCTTATTCAACTTACCCGATGATCCAGAAAAACCAGAAGTAGGTAATTTGAAAAATCTTTTACAAGCGCGTACTTACTATCAAAAAGCATGGGAAATTTTTGCTTACCATCAACAAATAGAACAAGCAGAAATAGTTAATCAAGCGATACAAGAAATTGAAGTAGAGATAGGGGGGAGGGGATGAGGAAGACGCGGGGACGCGGGGACGCGGAGAATAATCAATTCCCAATTCCCCATCACAAATTACCAACCGGGAGAATATCAAATCATGGATATTTTGCACAGCCCAACTTTGAAACATTTCTTAACCAGTATGGTTACTGGTGAACTTAACTTAACTACAGAATTAGTATGGTTAATTATAGCAACTGCTTTATCAATGATTGGTGGTGCTATTGGTGGAATGATATTAGCTGGGAAAGATATCGGTTATGCTTTCTCAGCAATGTTGGGTGCATTATTTGCACCGGCTGGTACAATTCCTGCCATATTATTAGGGTTTGCTGCACTAACTTTACTCAGTAATTATTAGGAGGCAAAATGTTAGAAATAGGGTGGTTTTCTGCCAAATTATTTTTTAAAGGTAAGCTACTGCGCGACCCGATTTATTTTATCCGACAAACTGCGATCGCTACTAGCATAGGTTTGTTAATATTAGTGTTGCTAGCTCAAGTCGAAATTCCTTTTTGTTTACCAGTAACATTATGTAGCTTAGCAACTGGTATCATGATGCCATTTCTACTTAAGGATTTTAAAATGAAATGATCTGTTAGTTGTTATTTGTCATGCGTTCTTTATGAATAAGCCACGACAAATGACCAATGATTAATTACTAATGACTAATATAACTAATGGCTACCCTTGAAGAACTAATTCAAGAAATTAACCGCTTTGAGGCAATCATATCTGAGTGGGACGAAAATCAACGGTGTGTAGTAGTAGGACTTAAAAGAGCGATTGAAGCTTTACATAAAGCAGCATTAACGAATTTAATTAAAAGCTTGAAGCAAGAATCAATGTCAGCTTTGTGTAGTGCTGTTGACGATGAAGTAGTGTACGCAGTGCTACTTTATCATGAACTCGTCAAACCGCCAACACCTCCTTTAACACAACGTATCGAGACAGCCCTTGATGAAGTTCGTCCAGCTTTAAAAAGCCATAATGGAGATGTAGAATTAGTAGCAATCAAACTACCAGACACAGTAGAAGTAAAATTAATCGGAACTTGTAGTAATTGTGCTGCTTCCACTTTAACCTTGTCTCAAGGAGTTGAACAGATAATTAAAAAATACTGTCCAGAAATTACCCAAGTAATTGCTGTCAATAATCCCATAAGTAGTAACGCTAATTCTGCCCTCAGCAGTCCATTTTCTCTACCGTTAGCCTCTACTTGGATCAAAGTCGCAACTCTTGACCAAATACCAGAATCTGGTATTGTTGTAAAACAAATCGCAGATAATCTACTCATTCTATATCGTCAAGGTGTGAATGTGAGTTGTTACCGTAATGCTTGTACTCACCTGGCATCTCCATTAAATACAGGTAAAGTTGAGAACGGAATTATTACTTGTCCTGCTCACAAATTTCAGTATAGATTAGATACTGGTGAATGTTTAACCACACCTGATATTTATTTACAGTCATATCCAGTAAAAATTAAAGGTGATAAGGTATTTGTGCAAATCAGAAAATAGGAAACCAAAACACATCTAATATAAACTCTTTTCTTACTCTCTGCGACTCTGCGTGAAAAAAAATTCTCACATTCGTGCCAAAACCTATGACATTTTTTATCATTAATACACATCAATATACATCAGCATTTATCTGCGGTTAATGCACATCCCAACTACAGTTAATTTCACCCCACAATTGTCACCAGAAAAAATAATTACACTTCAAAATTTGCCCCTATCACCCCAAGGTGCAGAAGTTATTTTAGGCAATATTATTGAACCACAACAATTAGTCATACCCCTTGCACCCAGTCCCACAAAAATGTTTAGCCCTCGTGGTGCTTGTTTGTTACCAAATGGTCAATTATGGGTATCAGATACAGGGCATCATCGATTATTAGGATGGCAAAATTTACCTACCAAAGATAATCAAAACGCCGATTGGGTAATTGGACAACCAGACTTTTTTAATGAAGGACAAAATGCTAAAGGTACACCAGGCAGAACAACCCTAAGTGTACCAGTAGGAATTTGTGCTTGTAGTGAAGGATTAGCGGTGGCTGATGCTTGGAATCATCGGGTTTTGATTTGGCAAAAGTTCCCAGAAGATAGCAATATTCCGGCAGACTTAGTATTAGGACAGGCTAATTTTACAGATAACGAACCAAATAGAGGAAATCAAGCTGCTGCTGCCAATACGATGCACTGGCCATATGGAGTTT
Source organism: Desmonostoc vinosum (assembly GCF_059505385.1). Lineage (NCBI taxonomy): Bacteria > Bacillati > Cyanobacteriota > Cyanophyceae > Nostocales > Nostocaceae > Desmonostoc > Desmonostoc vinosum. The sequence goes on along the minus strand of NZ_JCACKM010000001.1, from coordinate 12,867 downwards.
TCTATCACCAAGGACAGCTATTTGTTGCTGATACAGGCAATCGACGGCTATTAGTTTGGCATCAATTACCAACAGAAAATGGTCAACCTGCTGACTTAGTTTTAGGACAACCGGATATGCAATCTCGTAATGAGAACGGCGGTGGTTCTCCAAGTGCGGCTAGTATGCGGTGGTGTCACGATATTGCCTTCTGGGGAGACAATCTTGTAGTCACAGATGCAGGTAATCATCGTGTGATGATATGGCAGGGAATGCCCACTGAAAATAATACCCCTTGTGCAGTTATTTTAGGGCAAAAAAACTTTAATTACGTAGAAATGAATCAAGGAGTTTATTTACCGAATGCTAGTAGTTTGAGTATGCCTTATGGAGTAGGGGTTACTGATGATTGGCTGGTAGTTGCAGATACGGCTAATTCTCGCTTACTAGGATGGAGAAAGCCAGAATCAATTTTATCATTACAAGGTGCTGTGGCAGATGGGCTAGCTGCACAAAATACCTTTCATAGTAAGAGTGAAAATCGGAATTTTGGAATGCCCAAACGAGATAGTTTAAATTGGTGCTATGGAATAAAAATCTATAACAAGACTGCGGTAATAGCTGATTCAGGCAATAATCGAATTTTGCTTTGGCAGTTTAACTATGACAACTGAAAAAATTAGAGTTTGTGGAACTGTTCAAGGAGTAGGATTTCGCCCGACAGTATATCGTCTGGCTAAAGCTTGTGGGTTACTTGGGGATGTTTGTAATGATAGTGAAGGTGTTTTAATTCGAGTCTCTGGTAGTGAAGCAGCTTTAAATGAATTCGTCACCAAATTACAACAAGAATGTCCACCATTAGCAAGAATTCAACAACTAACAAGAACTCGATATCAAACAGAAATTAAATTTGATGATTTTATAATTTCTCCAAGTATTAATAGTGTAATTAAAACAGAAATTGCCCCGGATGCTGCTACCTGTTCACAATGTCAGCAAGAAATTTTTGACCCTTTTAGCCGCTTTTATCGTTACCCTTTTACTAACTGTACTCATTGCGGCCCTCGTCTCAGTATTATTCGCGCCATTCCTTACGACAGATGCAATACCAGTATGTCTGCGTTTGTCATGTGTCCTAAATGTGCAAAAGAATACCACGATGTCGAAAATCGCCGTTTTCATGCCCAACCAATAGCTTGCTATATCTGCGGCCCTCAAATTTGGTTAGAACGTACCGATGGTAAACCTGTTACCGCTTCCATGTTTTCTATGCTAGATGATGTTGATGCCGTTTGTACCTTGTTGCAAAAAGGTGAAATAGTAGCAATTAAAGGGTTAAGCGGAATTCATCTAGCTTGTGACGCAACGCAACAAGTAGCTGTACAAAAACTACGTCAACGCAAACAGCGTTATCACAAGCCATTTGCCTTAATGGCGCGAGACATAGCAGTCATTGAAGAATACTGTATGGTTAACGCTAAAGAAAGGGAATTATTGCTAAGTTCTGCTGCGCCTATTGTTTTGTTGCGGAAGAAGGGACTAGGGATTGGGGAAGGACGCAAAGACGCGGGGATGTGGAGAGAAGATAATCGTATCATTCCCTCTTCTATAGCTTCTGGGGTTGCGCCGGGGCAAAATACTCTTGGGTTTATGTTACCTTATACGCCTTTGCATCATTTAATTCTCAGGCGGATGAAACGTCCAATTGTGTTAACAAGTGGTAATCTTGCTGATGAACCACAATGTATTGATAATGATCAAGCTAAAGAAAAATTAGGTCAAATAGCTGATTATTTTATCCTACATAATCGGGAGATTGTTAACCGAGTAGATGATTCTGTAGTGCGGGTTATTGGTGAACAAGTGCAAACAATTCGTCGTGCTAGAGGATATGCACCTGCACCTATTAATTTACCACCAGGATTTCATCATGTTCCGCAGATTTTAGCGATGGGTAGCGAGTTGAAAAATACCTTTTGTCTATTAAGTGAAGGTAAAGCAATCCTTTCGCAACATTTAGGGGATTTAGAAAATGCTGCGGCATTTAATGCCTATCAAGATACCTTGAATTTATACTTAAATTTATATGAGCATCACCCAAAAGCCATAGCTATCGACAAACATCCTGAATATCTATCTAGCAAACTCGGTAAAGAACTTGCAACCGCTAATCAAATTCCACTTCATCAAATCCAACACCATCACGCCCATATTACTGCTTGTATGGCGGAAAATGGTATTCCTCTTAACTCACCTGCCATTTTAGGCATTGCATTAGATGGGTTAGGTTATGGTGCAAATGATACACTTTGGGGTGGAGAGTTTCTTTTAGCAGATTATGGCAAATTTCAACGACTAGCAACATTTAAACCAGTAGCAATGATTGGTGGTAAACAAGCAATTTGTCAGCCTTGGCGTAACACTTACGCCCAATTAGTAGCAGCTAATATTTGGGATATTTGTCAACAAAAATATACGGAGTTAGAAATTGTCAAATTTTTAAACCAAAAGCCACTCAAGCTACTGAATCAACTAATTGAGAAAGAAATTAACTCTCCAAAAGCTTCATCAGTAGGGCGTTTATTCGATGCAGTAGCAGCTGCAATTGGTATTTGTAGAGAAGAATGTAGCTATGAAGGACAAGCTGCGATCGCAATGGAAGCCCTAATCGATCATTATACCTTAAATAATTATAAAGAAACATCAAAATATCCTTTTAATATTAGCTTTTTAGATAGGATTTATTGTATAGACCCATCCCCAATGTGGACAGCCTTACTCAATGACTTACAGCAGCAAGTTCCACAACCAATTATAGCTGTCAAATTTCATCAAAGTTTAGCCAACATTATCGTAGAAATGGCTAATCGCATTTGTCAAGAAAACCTCATCAATCAGGTTGTTCTTACAGGAGGAGTATTTCAAAATCGTGTTTTATTAGAGCAGGTAACTAAGCATCTACAAGCATTAGAAATAAACGTATTAACTCACAGCTTAGTTCCAACTAACGATGGCGGTATATCATTAGGGCAAGCAATCATTACAGCTGCTCAATTAATTACCAACTAGGGAGTAGGATAAAAAACCTTTTTAATAAAGGAAAAATCACAATGTGCTTAGGAATTCCCGGACAAATTATCGAAATTACAAACATTAATCATAAACTAGCCACAGTCAACATTGCCGGAGTCAAACGCCAAGTAAACATTGCCTGCATCGTTGACGAACAACATCCTCCCGAAGCTTGTATAGGAGATTGGGTATTAGTTCACGTTGGCTTCGCCATGAATCGTATCAACGAACAACAAGCAGCAGAAACATTACAACTACTGGAAGAATTAATTGGGAATCGAGAAGAGGACGCGGGGACACGGGGACACGGGGACACGGGGACGCGGGGACGCGGGGACGCGGGGACGCGGAGAAATTTTTTCCCTCATCCCCCTGACTCACAAGTGTAGGTTTTTCACATTCAATCCGAAAAAGCCTATTTTCCGTTCCGAAATCTTTCTGTGCGTCTCCCCGTCCCCACGTCGATTAAAACGCAAAATATTAAAAACCTACACCTGTCAGCCACTCCCCACTCCCCATGAAATACGTTGACGAATTCCGCGAACCAGAAAAAGCTGAAGCCTTACGCCAGCGAATCGGCAAACTATCGCAACAACTAGAAAAACCCATCAAAATTATGGAGGTATGCGGTGGACATACCCATTCTATTTTTAAGTACGGTATTGAAGAAATACTGCCCGACACAATCGAATTAATTCACGGGCCTGGTTGTCCAGTGTGCGTCATGCCAAAAGGGAGATTAGATGATGCGATCGCCATCTCTCAACATCCTAACGTTATTCTGGCCACCTTTGGCGACGCCATGCGAGTTCCTGGTTCCCAAACTAGCCTCTTGCAAGCCAAAGCCACAGGTGCAGATATTCGCATGGTTTACTCTCCCATAGATAGCCTGCAAATTGCCAGAGACAACCCCAACAAACAAATAGTATTCTTTGCATTAGGCTTTGAAACTACAGCCCCTAGTACAGCCCTCACCATCCTCCAAGCCGCAGCCGAAAAAATCCACAACTTTAGTATGTTTTGTAATCACGTCCTGGTGATTCCTGCCCTACAAGCACTATTAAATAACCCCGACTTACAACTAGATGGATTTATTGGCCCTGGTCATGTCAGCATGGTAATTGGCACAGAACCATATGAATTCATTTCCCAGCAATACCGTAAGCCAATTGTCATCTCAGGATTTGAACCATTAGACATTCTCCAATCAACTTGGATGCTATTGCAGCAACTAATAGAAAATCGTTGCGAAGTCGAAAATCAATATAACAGACTCGTGCAGAAAGCTGGCAATACAATAGCCCTACAAGCTATCAATCAAGTTTTTACAGTGCGAGAAAATTTTGAGTGGCGTGGTTTAAATGATATACCTCATTCCGGCTTAAAAATTCGTCCTGAATACGCCCAATTTGATGCCGAAATTAAATTTACCATTCCTAATCTCAAAGTAGCCGACCATAAAGCCTGTCAATGTGGAGAAATTCTCAAAGGAGTCTTAAAACCTTGGCAGTGCAAAGTATTTGGTACAGCATGTACCCCTGAAACTCCCATTGGTACATGTATGGTATCTTCCGAAGGTGCTTGTGCAGCCTATTACAAATATGGCAGACTCTCCGCCCTTGCCAAAAAAGCAACAATCACCCTCACACAAGAACCCCTCCCCGCCTGCGGAATGTCATTAGATTAACAAATTCTCAGCGTACCTCTGCGTTTAAAAATTAATTTAAATATGAACATTTCCCCCACCAACCCAGCACAAAATCCCCTCTTGCAAACCCACCATCGCCAAGCTAAAGTACGCGATACCCACATCACCCTTGCACATGGCAGTGGTGGTAAAGCCATGCACGATTTAATAGACGACATCTTTGTTAATAATTTTAATAATCCCATTCTTTCTCAACTAGAAGACCAAGCCAGTTTCAATTTAGCTAGCCTTCTACAACAAGGAGACAGACTTGCTTTTACCACCGATTCCTATGTTGTAGACCCCTTATTTTTTCCTGGAAGCGATATTGGAGAATTAGCCATTAACGGCACAATTAATGATTTAGCAGTTAGTGGTGCTAAACCCTTATATCTGACCTGTAGCGTCATTTTAGAAGAAGGACTACCTGTAAAAACCTTACGACAAATTGCTGCAAGTATGCAAGCTGCCGCGAAAAATGCTGGCGTTCAAATCGTTACAGGTGACACAAAAGTTGTACATCGTGGTGCAGCTGATAAACTATTTATTAATACAACTGGTATTGGTGTAATTCCCACAGGAATTAATATTTCATCTCACAATATTCAACCTGGAGATGCAGTAATTATCAATGGTGAGTTAGGCAATCATGGTGCAGCCATTTTAATCGCCCGTGGCGAACTAGCATTAGAGACTAATATTATAAGTGACTGTCAGCCCTTACATAGTTTAGTAGAAACCATCCTCAATCAGTGTCCTCAAATTCATGCCATGCGGGATGCGACACGCGGCGGTTTAGCCACAGTTTTAAATGAATTTGCCCTCAGTTCTCACGTGGGTATACGCCTAGACGAACAATCTATTCCCGTAGACGAAAAAGTCAAAAGTGTGTGTGAAATTCTTGGTTTAGATCCATTGTATTTAGCAAATGAAGGTAAGTTAGTAGTAGTAGTAGGACGTGAACATGCGGACACCGTTTTATCAGCAATGAAATCTCATCCAGCAGGTAAAAACGCTTGTGTAATTGGCGAAGTCATAACTTCACCTCCAGGCATAGTATTGTTAAAAACAACTTTTGGCACTGAACGTATCGTTGATATGTTAATAAGCGAACAATTGCCACGTATTTGTTAATTTGTAATAGTTTTTTATGCATGAACTAGGAATTACTCAAAACATTGTGGCAATTGTCACCGAACATGCTCAAGGTGCAAAAGTACAAAAAGTTGTACTAGAAATCGGTAAACTTTCAGCCATTATGCCTGACGCCATACAATTTTGTTTTGACATTTGCACCCAACACACCCTTTTAGAAGGAGCAAAACTAGAAATTTTAGAAATTCCCGGCTTAGCAAAATGCCGCCAATGTAGTGCAGAAATCCCTTTACAACAACCCTTCGGTATTTGTAATTGTGGTAGTACACAATTAACCTTAATCACTGGAGAAGAACTTAAAATCAAACAAATAGAAATATAATATTAATTACGAATTAATATATTTATCAAATCACCTTCACAAAACATACCTCTTAAAATACTCTTCAACTCTCCGCGCCTCTGCGCCTCTGCGTGAAAATCTTAACCTATTTATCACAACCAAAATACTATTACTGTAGATAAAACATGTGTGTAACCTGCGGTTGTTCTGACAATTCCGAAACCAAAATCACCAATCTAGAAACCGATGACCTTGCTCACCATCATACTCACACCTTACCTGATGGAACAGTAATCACTCACTTTCACACTCATAAAACTCATATCGAAGCATCTCATATCCATGCTCAAATACACAACACAACTATATCTTTAGAGCAGGATATTCTAGCAAAAAATAATCTCATAGCAGCTCAAAACCGAGGCTGGTTTAAAGGTAGAAATATCATAGCCTTAAATTTAATGAGTTCCCCAGGTGCAGGAAAAACCACTCTTTTAACTCGCACCATCAACGACTTGAAGCATCAGTTATTTATGAGTGTGATTGAAGGCGACCAAGAAACAACTAACGACGCCCAAAAAATTAAACAAACAGGCTGTAAAGTCGTCCAGATTAATACTAATACAGGCTGTCATCTAGATGCGTCAATGATAGATAAAAGCTTACAAAAACTGAATCCGCCACTCAATTCAGTTGTGATGATTGAAAATGTCGGTAATTTAGTTTGTCCTGCGTTATTTGATTTGGGAGAACAGGCAAAAGTAGTAATTCTTTCAGTAACAGAAGGAGAAGACAAACCAATCAAATATCCGCACATGTTTCGCGCTAGTGATATAATGATTATCACCAAAATTGATTTACTACCTTACGTACAATTTGATGTGCAAAAATGCATAGAATATGCTCAGCAAGTTAATCCCCAAATTCAGATTTTTCAGGTATCTGCAACTCAAGGAACTGGATTAGATAGTTGGTATAAATGGCTAACGGAAAAAGTAGCAAAATTTGTATAATTAAATACAGCTTTTAAAGATACGCGGGGATGTGGTTCGACTTTGCTCACCAACCGGGGGATGAGGGAGACGCGGGGACGCAAAGAATAATCAATTCCCAATTCCCCATTCCCCAAAACGTTTAACTAGCGATATATTTTGAGAATCTATATCGCCTAAATTCACTGTTGTTTATTGAATCTATGAAGTCTTATTTAGCCGCCGCTATTCAATTGACCAGTGTGCCCGACTTACACAAAAACTTGGCACAAGCAGAAGAATTAATTGATCTTGCTGTACGTCGGGGTGCTGAACTGGTAAGTTTGCCAGAAAACTTTTCTTATATGGGAGAAGAAAAAGACAAACTCTCTCAAGCAGAAGCGATCGCCCACGAAACCGAAAACTTTCTTAAAAAAATGGCGCAACGCTTTCAAGTTACTATCTTGGGCGGCAGTTTTCCAGTCAAAGTAGAAAACACAGGCAAATTCTATAACACTACCATACTCATCGACCCCAACGGTCAAGAAGTCGCCCGCTACTATAAAGTACACCTGTTTGATGTTAACGTCCCCGACGGCAACACCTATCAAGAATCTAGTACTGTCATGGCTGGTAAGCATCTACCCCCAGTCTATCTTTCTGAAAAACTTGGTAAACTAGGACTCTCTATTTGCTACGATGTCCGCTTCCCTGAACTATACAGACATCTCTCAGACAAAGGAGCCGATGTCATATTTGTTCCTGCTGCTTTCACCGCCTTTACTGGCAAAGACCACTGGCAAGTATTACTACAAGCAAGAGCAATTGAAAATACCTGCTATGTGATTGCACCTGCCCAAACTGGTACTCACTACGCCCGCCGTCAAACCCACGGACACGCCATGATTATCGACCCTTGGGGTGTAATTTTAGCCGATGCTGGTGAACAGCCAGGAATTGCGATCGCTGAAATCAAACCTTCCCGCCTCGAACAAGTCCGTCGTCAAATGCCTTCTTTACAGCATCGGGTGTTTTAGGGATTGGGCAGATGAGGGGGACGCGGGGAGGTGGGGACGCGGAGAATAATCAACTCCCAATTCCCCATTCCCTGACGCTAAAAAGACTCAAACAGCTATACTGCTTGAGCCTATACTAAATTATTTTATTTTAATTTAGTAACGGTTACGGAAGCCACTGTTTCCTCGGTTTCCACCGAAAGAACCTCTATTTTCTTTGGGCTTAGCTTTATTTACTTTTAAGTCACGACCCATCCATTCAGCGCCATCGAGAGCATCGATAGCAGCTGATTCTTCAGCATCTGTACTCATTTCAACAAAACCAAAACCACGGGGACGACCTGTTTCTCGGTCAGTAGGTAACTGAACACGCTTAACAGTGCCATACTCAGCAAACACAGCAGTCAGAGCCTCTTGTGTAACTTCGTAAGAGAGGTTGCCTACGTAAACTGACATAAATCATCTCCAAAATCATCAACTGTGTAGAGATTTAGATTTCGGAGAGAGTCTGTAAATACCAAAAGGAAAAAGCCAATCAATACTAAAAACAAACGCTATCGCCGAATTCATCTCACTTATTATGATGACATACCAGCCAACTATCAGAGAGGGTACTAGAAAAATTTTCTATAGAATCCATTTGGGAATGGGCTTCTCCTGTCGGAGACGCTGCGCGTAGCAAGATCCCGTAGGGTACGACTCCGCTCAGTCCACGGGGAATTGGGAATAGAGGGTTGATTATTCTCCGCGTCCCCGCGTCTCCCTCATCTCCCCAGTCCCCAGTCCCCAGCCCCCAATCCCCAATCCCCACTAAAAAGGCAAGAACTGAAGTAAGACTGAACCCAGACTGCCTACGAAGTCGAAAAAACTCGGTTTACCAGTGCTAACTTTCTCGTTATGGGGTGTTTGTAGTTCTAGAATAAAAGCCTGGGCTGTTTGCGTACCAGGGCTATTGTTTTGCGATATGAATAGTTTTTCAGCGATTTGGGCATCTTGAAATGCACCTTGCCGATCAAAAATTTGGTAGCGAGCAACGCCACGGGCCAGAAAAGCACCTGCATATTCGGGTTTAATGGCGATCGCTTGATTAAAATAATTGATAGCTTGCTGTTGATTACCTTTTTGTGCTTCTGCTACACCCCAAGCATAAAAGTCTTCTGGTGTCGCAATTTGCGATGGTATGCCAACTGCACCTTGAAAGTTAGCACCATTTAAGTAAGCACTATTAAATTCAGCATTCGCAAGATGGGTATTTCTCAAATCAGCACCCGCTAGATTCGCTCCACTCAGTTTGGCTTCGCTGAGATTAACACCAAACAAACTAGCGCCACTCAAGTTTGCACTCCTCAAATCAGCACTACTCAAGTTTGCACGGCTCAAGTTTGCACTAGTGAGATTAGCACCACTCAAATTAGCTCCCGCTAAGTCAGCCATAACTAAACCTGCACCACTCAAATCACAGTTTTGACATTGTTTAGTTGCCAACAACTGTCTTACATGTTCGGAATTCGCTGCCTGAGCCGTTGCTGAAAAAGTGATTGTGGTTATAAATGTCACAGTAGCTAAAATTTGATTTTTCATACTTTTTACTCAATACCAATGAATATCCGAGATAAATTTATACCCCAGCATATGATATGAGCAATCTCAGCATTTTGCCCTCTGTATTCATTCAGATTGACATCAGGGGCTAGAGTACACCTCATATAGTTGGAAACTGCCAAAAACTTAAATGTTGCATATGAATTGTCATTAAGTATCTTCTTGGCATAACATAAATGCAAATCTTCATTCTTTGATGATAGGGAGTGGGGAGTGGGGAGTGGGGAAGAAATATTTTTATATTTCCTTGTCAAGATAGCTCATTGAGTTTTTGGTAAAAGTTCTATTGTTGTTAATTATTAATCTTTTATTTTTGAGTATTTTTAAAGTTTTGTTAATGCACAAAAAAAACTTTTTAACTAATCAATTTTCCTAAGAGAAATTTGAGAAAAATGTATTATTTAAGACGTAGTTTTATAGGTTAAAAGCTAGCCATTTAAAGTCTTTTGATTTTAATACACGGAAGCTTCCAAAAATATTTAATTCAAATTATTTTTAATTTTGCACTTTATTTTTTAGCCTGATTCAATTAATAGTTGTGATCAATCATTTGGTAGAGACGTTGCGATACAATGTCTCTAAAATCTCTAATCTGTAAAATTATTCCATATATTTTTTTACTTATTTAGCTAATTACACTTATATCTAATGATAGAGATAAAAATTACGCCGGCCGATTGAGGAAAAATTAATCTATAAATGCATAAATAAAACTATTGGTATTACCAAATTAGTGAAACAAAGTAATTTTAATTTTGGGAGAAAAAGCATGGTTGTAGGTGTGCGTAGACGTGCTGTAGGAGTGTTCCCTCATCGTCGAGATGCAGAACAAGCATTACATGAATTGAGAGATTCTGGTTTTCCAATGGACAGAGTTTCCGTAATTGCGAGAGATGCAGACCGCAACGACGATATTGCTGGTACCCAAGTGCGTGAAAAGGTGGGTGATAAAGCAGATGAAGGTGCTAAGGTCGGGGCAATTTCTGGTGGTGCTTTAGGCGGTTTGACTGGCTTACTAGTCGGTCTTGGTACTTTAGCGATTCCGGGAATTGGGCCGATTATGCTCGCTGGGGCTACAGCAACTACCTTAGCTACAACCTTGGCAGGTGCAGGTATTGGTGCGGCAGCTGGTAGTTTGATTGGGGCCTTGATTGGCTTAGGAATTCCTGAAGAACGAGCCAGAGTTTACAACGAGCGAGTAGAACGAGGACAGTATCTGGTGATCATCGAAGGTACAGATACTGAAATCAGCAGAGCAGAGGCAATTTTACATCGTCGGGGTATTGAAGAGTTTGGTGTTTATGATCATCCAAATGGTCAACATGTAACTACAGATCATGCCGTTGCGACGCCTGGTGTAGCTCATACGAATGTTGGTCGCATTAAGCGGGCCATTGGTGCATTTCCTCATTATCGGGACGCAGAAACTGCACTTACAGAATTGCGAAATTCTGGTTTCCCAATGAGTAGAGTTTCGCTGATTGCTAAAGATGCCAGTAATCAAGGAATTGCTGGTATGGATAGAAACGTTAGTACAGGCAACAAAGCAGACGAGGGAGCTAAAGCTGGAGCTGCTACAGGTGGTGTTTTAGGCGGATTAGGTGGATTATTAGTTGGTATTGGTGCTTTAGCTATTCCTGGTATTGGCCCTGTAATTGCAGGTGGTGCAGCAGCGACGGCTATAGCAACAACTTTAACTGGTGGTGCAATTGGTGCAGCTGCTGGAGGCATTGGTGGTGGACTTGTTGGTTTAGGAATTCCCGAAAATCGGGCACGAGTTTATGGCGATCGCTTCCAGCGCGGTGAATATATAGTAATAGTAGATGGTACAGAAGCTGAAATTCACCATGCTGAGTCAATTCTCAGACACCGAGGCATTGAAGAATTCGCCATTTATGATGCCAGTGATTTAAATACCGAACATCACTCTGGTTTCGACAGAACTCGTCATCAAGAAACACCAGTTACTGGCTACCCAACCGAGCATGGTAGCGGAGATCCATCTGTAGTAATTGTTGATCGTCGGGATGACATAGTTTAATCCCATTGCTTTGAGACCTTGCAAGGGTCGGGTGTAGGGGTGTGGGAGTGTAGAGAAAAGTATTGATTTTCTCGCTCGTATTTCAAGCGCGAAGTGCCTCTATGTACATATGAGTCTTTTGGCACACTTGAGAACCCAGTCCTCTTGCTGATCTTTTTTCCCTACACCCCGAATTTTTGCTCCAATAACTATCACTCTTCAATCCACAATTAAACATATGAAAAAACTAACTCCTTTCTTAATTGGTTGCTTTTTGGTTTTTGGTGCTGTTGCTTGTCAAGATACTTCCAGAACTAGCCAAGAAGCACCTGAGAATGTTAACACTAGTCCAGAAACACCAAACGCACAAACAACAGAGGCTTCTCAACAAGATGCACAGAGCAATGTCCGCAGAAGGCAATTAAATTCTGACATTCGCGCTCGTGAAGAGCGCAGTAATGTTACTGGTGGTGACACAGATAGAGCAGTAAAAGACCTCAAAAGTGAAGTTAGCTCAAAGTTAGAGGCTAATATACCCAATGGTTTACTTACTGTTGATGCCACAAAAGATGGGACTGTAACAGTTGCTGGAACTGTAAACAACAAGGATCAGCTGGCTAAAATTGAACCTTTAGCTAAAGAAATTAAAGGCGTTAAAAATGTAGTTGTCAAAGCAATTGTTGCCCCCCCCAAAAACTAATTAGGCTACAAACAAATGTCAGGGAGAATATTTTCTCCCTCCCCAGTACCCAGTTCTATGACATAAAGCATTAGTTTCAGAGCGGCGGAATGAACGCCGCTCTCCCTCTACATTTCATTTAGTAAGTGATATGGAAACTGATCAACAAATGGAATCTATCAATCCTACTTCCTCTCAAGAGATGCTAGCAATTGAAGGTGCAAATACTGAAAATTTGCCAAAGCTACCATCTGCTACTCAACCAGCATCTCAATGGGAGCAAACTAGTAAACAAATTTCTCAATCTTTAGAGCAACTGCCCGAATACTTAAATAGCTTTTTTAAAACCTATAGAACTCCTATTTGATTTTTGAAAAAGAGTACGAGATAATACGGTTGAGTG